>PKWD01000069.1:3446-11457 GCA_003131945.1 Acidimicrobiaceae bacterium | reverse complement strand
TTCGACGACGACACCAGGGTGGGCGACTTCGTCGCCCCGGCCGCCTTGGTCGAGGGATCCTTCGACGACGTCGCGGCGGGCGATGGATCGGTCGACGATTTGTGCCCGCCCTTTGGTTTCTTCCCACCCTTTGCGGACGTCACTATCGTCGTCGTGGTCGTTGTGGTTGTGTTCCCACCACAACTGGTGAAGTTCGCGTCGTTTCCGGAATACCATTTCCCATCGCGCTGGACGTCAGCTTGGAACTTGCAGCTGGGTCTGGCAGGCACGGCGACCGTCAGTGTTCCTGCCGTTCCCGAGTCCGTGCCGACGAGGTTGCCCTTGAACCACAGATTCAAGGTCCATCTCGTCCCCGACGGGTTGTGGGGCCCGACCACGAAAGTCGCCTCGGTGGGCGTGACCATGGGTGCCTGTCCGCCGGCGAACGCCAGAGTCCCGCTTCCGAGCGCACCCATCAGGACCGCCCCGATGCACAAAAGGAGTCGCTTCACTCTTCTTCCTCCCCCCGAAGGTAACCCGCGGTTCATTTCGATCCGACGATCCCCTCAGGGATCGGAACTCGCATGTGCAACGTCGGCCTTCACAGTAGTCACCTTCGCGGCTACTCCGAAAGGAAGACAAATAAGACAATAGCGACGCATCTCCCCGGGAGACGGGTCGACCGAAAACTTGCATGGGGCCAGAGGCGAAGCGGCAGCCTCGCCTCCACGCCCTGGCCCCAATCGCCTCATGAATCCCGCCAGCCTTGATTTAGTCGATCGAGGGGGACCGGGCTCATCCCCGCCCTTCGCCTTCCGGTGGCAACGACCCGGCGTGGCGAGGCGATTCGGTCAGTGGGAACGTGTGTCGATGGGTGGCGTGTCCGACCGTGTTTGCGCGCCGGCGGGCTCCCATCAACCCGGAACCCTCCCACCGACCTCGACTCCGAGAAGGCGGACAGAAATGTCAGAAACTGGCCGGGAGCACGGCGCTGACATGGCCGAAGAAGACGAAGAGGACGCCGAGCACAACGGGCGTGCCGAGCACCAGGACCCCCCATCGCCCGCGTCTGCGCACGCGGCGCCACAGCAGCCAGAGCCCGAGGGTGGCCCCGGCGGTCAGANNGGTCGTCTCGGTGTCGTCCCAGGCGACGTCGACGTTCCCGCCACGAGCGGCCTCGGGCCCCCCTGGGGGTTCTGGAGCAGTGCCACGACCACGAGACGCTGAGTAGCGCTGTAGCGCGGATTGCACGTCGTCAGCGTGAGCTCAGGCTGGGTCGTCGGGTCGAGCACAGTCGAGTCGGTCGGAGCCACGAGCAGGGTCTGGGCCACCGCATAGTGGAAGGTGCCCTGCAGCGTCTGGACGATGATGGCGTCGCCCGCCTGCAGTTGGTCCAGGTTGTAGAAGGGTGCCGCGTAGGTGGTGAGCAGCGGCTGTTCAGCGAGGTTGCCGGCCTGACCGGGCAGGGGCGTGCCCGGATAGTGCCCCGGACCCTGGCGGAGCTGGTCATCGCCCACACCCTGCACGATGGCGTCACCGTTCATGCCGATCCGGGGAATGGACAGAAAGCCGATGGGTGCACCGGTCGGCGGTTGATCGGTTGTCGCGACGCTCGTTGGTCCGACGAGGGTGGGACTGTCTGCGGAGCCGCCGTCGCCGCCCCGGTACGCATGGGCTCGCTGGGCACGAAGCTGGGATTCGAGCTGGGCGCGCAGTCGGGCTTGGGCGGCGTGCTCCGACAACGCTGTCCCCCACAGCTGGTAGGCGACGAATCCAACCAGGAGGGCTCCGACACTGACGAGGGTCATTCCCACCCGCTTGAGTGTGGCAACGCCCACCGTCCGAGTGTACGGCTCTAGGGACAGGCAATTCGCCAAATGTGGGGATGTGACCCCGGGAGTCGACCCTTAGCCTGGCATCCGCGGCCGCTTGCGGGGACTTCGTTGTCGCNNGCCTGTCCCGCATGGGCCGAGGGGGGAGCGTAGCGGCCGTCGCCGAAGTGCCGTAACGACGAGTGCGGTGTAACGCGGCACGACGTCTCGGCGTTGTTACTCAGTAGCGATTGGATATCGAGCAATCTCGAACACCCGGACCGAACAGTCGGGCCACAGTTGTGCCCGACGAGGAGGACAGAAATGCGTCTACGCAAGAAGGTTCTGATGACTGTCGCGGCACTAGTGCTGCCGGCCGGCATGCTCACGGCAATGGCTGTGACCACCGTAGGTGTCGGTTCGGCCTCGGCGGCCACGCAGGGGGCTTACAATGCCACCGGTACAGTCACTTGTAAGAAGGCCTCAGGGTCGATCACTTTCAACCCGCCCCTGACCACGCTGGGCAATGGTAGTAGCGAGACCGCCACCGTCGCCATCACAGAGAAGAAGTGCAAGACGAGCGCGGGCTCGACTGCTCACAAGATCAAGACGGGCACGATCCACTCGATCATCACTTCGACCGACAACTCCTGCACCGGCCTGGCCGGCGGGCAGCCCATCAACATTTCGACCACTTGGGTCTCGGTTCCGGCAGGTGCCAACCCCACTNNCGGACCAGCCGGCAGGGTTGGGGGCTGGATACGTGGCCGTGAACGGCCTTGGAGCCGGTGTGACGGCGCAGAATGACGCCAATCCCGCCGACATCGACGTCGTCGGTACCACAATCGTCACTGCGGCGGGCACGTTGGTGACCGTTCCGGGCGCTCCGTTCACCGGCGGTGACACGGCTTCCTTCCCGATCGCGGCCGGTACCACCAACCCGGGCATCGGCGGGGGTGTCTACTCCACCAGCACCCAGGCCGCGCTGACGGCAGCGTGCGGGTCGGTAGGCGGTCTGACGCACCTCACGATCAACAAGGTCGGGGCTAGCGGCCTGCTGTCGTAGACGCAAGAGCATCAACGGTTGGCCTCACCAGGCGAGCCGGTCGAGACTGCCGGAGGGCGGGACCAGAATAGGTTCCGCCCTCCGGCGCGCCATGGCCGTGAGTTCGAGGGAAGGATGGCGACGTGACGTCACTACCCGCCCCTCAAAGCAGGTACGGCTCACTCGTGAGGCGGACGAACAGAAGCTGGGTTTAGCAACATGCCGGTTAACGGGTTATGATATTGAGATCCAGGGGATCAGTGGAGGGGGAGTCAACGTGGGACGTTCGAGCATTATCGTGGCCCGGCTGGGTGCCGCCGGAGTGGTGGCGCTGGTGGCGGGAGGAACGCTTCTGGGGACGGCCCTGACCGCGTCGGCCGCCCCGACACCGACGATCACGTTGGCCACCACCACCGGCATATCGAGCCCGCCCCCGTTCGCCGACGCGCTTTCTGCGACAGGGTTCGACCCGAAGACGTGGGTCGCCATCATGGAATGCAATCTCACCGCCAACGAGCCCACCATCACCTACACCCCGTCGACCCTGGTCGCCGGGGAGTACCCGCCGGGCACCACGTTCAGCAACGTCCCCGTGGGCTGTGGCTTCGTGAGTGCGGTGAAGACCGACCACGGCGGGAACATTGGGTTTGAAGGCGCCTCGCTCACGGAAGGGATCCCAGGCCCGCCATCGACGGGCACCGACAGCGCCGGCACCTCCGCCGCCACCGATGCGCAGAATTATCCGTGCCCGCCGCTGCAGACCAACGGTGCGGGCGCGTCGTGCGCCATCGACGTGTTCGAGGCCGCACCCGCCACCAAGTCGGCTTTCGAGGACGTCAGCTTCACCACCGCCTTCTCGACCACGACGACGACCACGACCATTCCGGGGTGCACCGCGCAGGCCGGCTCGGTCACGGCACCGGGTTCGAAGGGCACCTCGGGCCAGGGAACGGCCACCGTGACCCCGGCCACGTGCCTGTCCGGTGGGCAGGTGGTGAGCGTGACCATGTCCGGGCTGTCGGAAGCCAAGGGCACCGAAGCCTCGGTGCTCGAGTGCNNCGCCACCGTTCCCGTGAGCTGCACCCCGGTGACGCAGTATCTGTTCAGTCTGTCGGGCGGCGGCGGCACCGAGAAGTTCACCGTCATCCGTGGCACCACCGGCCCGGCGGTCAATACCACCGACAGCGCCGGTAACGCGAGCACCGTCGACGCCTTGAAGTATCCGTGCCCGCCCACGCCGGCGCAGGTGACGGCCGGAGACGGCTGTGTCATCGCCGTCGGTGACCTTTCCGGGGACGAGCTGCCGGTGCCTATCTCCTTCAGCACCACGAACCTCGGGACGGTCCAGACGGCGCCGAACGTCCCCGGCAAGACTTCATCGACCAAATCGACCACCAAGGCGGCGACGAAGGTGGCGTCGGGCTCGTTGGCCTTCACTGGCACCGGATCGGGAACATGGATCGTGGGTATGATCGGCGCCGCCTTGATCGTCCTGGGGATCGCCGCATTGGCTCTGGTGGAGATGCCGCGGCGCCTGCTTCTGCGACACGCTGGGCGGCCGGCCCGACTCGGACGTGACGGGGATTCGGACTAGGGATTTTAGGGCTCGACGGCGGCACGGCACACGGGACGCGAGCGGCTCCTCGAGAGATCGCGGTACCGCAGTAGTAGGTGAGAACGACACGGTGGGCGAGTGCCACGCCCGGTACAGGTGCCATTTCGGGTCCCCGTCGTCGCATCGAAGCGTCCGTGTACGGGCAGGAGTCACTGAAGGTGTGATGACTCCGTGACGGTGGGCTCCGGTACCATCGATACGGTGGTCCACCGGAGGCGAGGCGCTCGTCGGGGGGGGATGGTCCCCATGATTGGAGTGGCCCTCGCGCTGGCCGGCTGCGGCGGCTCGGTCGCTCAGGCGCGCCAGCCTTCGGATCCGAAGACGCCCCTCGTGACGGCCGCCGCGCCGCCGGTGAATCCGGTGGCCGCCGCCGCTGCTGCCGGGTCCGTCCTGGTGGCCACGGCCACGGTACCGTCGCTTCCCGTTTACGTCACGCCGCGCGCTTTGTCTCCGGCGCAGGCACTGACCAATCCCAACAACCTGGGGGCCCCCCTCGTTCTTCTCGTCAATGCTGTCGAAGGTGGATGGCTCCAGGTGTACCTGCCCGAGCGGCCGAACGAGTCCACCGGCTGGATCTCGCAATCCAATGTCACACTGGCCACCGATCCGGCGCACATCGTGGTGAGCCTGAGCGCTCGCCAGATCACCCTGTACCGCGGCGGCAGCCAAGTCTTGCAGGCTTCGGTGGCCGTGGGGGCCCCCGACGCCCCGACTCCCGTGGGCCATTTCTTTGTCACCGAGGTGTTGCAACTCACCGACCCCGGGGATGCCTACGGCCCCTACGCGCTTGGTCTGTCGGGATTCTCGGATACCTATTACTCCTTCGACGGCGGCCCCGGCCAGATCGCCATCCACGGCGGGCGGATAGCCGTCCACGAAAGCAGTTCCGGAGAGCTCGTTTGCAAACNNGATGCCAGTCACGGCTGCGTGCGGCTCACCAACCCGGAGATCACGGCGCTGGCCATCCAGGTGCCGGCGGGCACCCCCGTCGACATCGTGGCCTGAGGTTCCCCCGGGACCAACTCCTGTCCCTCGAGCCGCCAGCAGGAGACGGCGCCTTCAGGGATCCGCCGCCTATCGCGACGGGGCGTGGCTCAGGGGGCGGGAGGCGAGGGGTGAGACCCTTTGCCGCCGTCGGGAACGGTCGTCGAGGGGGAGGCCGCCTTTGTTCCGGTCGGAGGTGATGTCGGCGGTCGCGANNCGTGGTCGTCGTCCCCTGTGTCGTGGTCGTCGTCCCCAGCGTCGAGGTCGTGGACGATGGGTGGAGCGACGTCTTCGGCGTCGCCACGCTGCAACCGCTCAGAAGCGCCCCAACGCTCAGCACACCCACAAGCAGTGTCGTCGTCAGAATTCTGCGGACCATGGCCCCCCCTGGAGATGCGTCGTCCTCCACACGCGGCGACGCTCAAGTGGGCGGCCGCCGGCACGCCCAAGACGCTGCCGTGCCGATTCGGTTCGACGCCCAGGTGGAAGTATAGGGCCGTGGCCGAAGGGGCGTCCACCATTCATCCGCTCGTGCTCGCACGGACAAGCGGGCGCCCGTCCCGCAGGGATTTGAGGAGGATTTCATCAATCTTGGGGGTGCGTGGATCCCGAGGGGTTTCGTAGCGTGGGGACCATCGGGGTGGGGGCTGAGCGCACCAGGCGAAGGATCGCCCGGGGTTGGCGTTCGCTCGCCAGCGATGGAGGCGCATAGAGTGCGCAGGAACGGGGGGTGGTCGCGGGCAAGCAGGTGGCGGATTCCACTTGGTCGGGAAATATTGACACGCAGGGCGATCCATGAGCTGCACAAGCGGGTGAAGGCACCGACGTCGGACGAACCATCGCTGAACGAAACGGACGGGCGTTGCGCCCTTTCAGCAGAGCAGCACACCAACAGGGGACATCGAGGGGATGGAGTGACCATGAGTAGAGTCAGTATCCGACACGCCCTAGGGCGAGGTGCAGTGGCGTTGGCGCTGGTCGCCGGCATCACAGGCATTATCAGCCAGGCGGCGACCGCAGCTGGACTTCCGCATTATTACGTGAATAACGCCACCGGCAACGACCTCCCAGGGAATAACTGTGCGACGCTTGGTAATCCTTGCGCGACCATCACTTACGCGCTGACCAAGGCGACAAGCGGAGGCACGATCAAAATCGCCGCCGGCAACGGGCCCTACATCACGCCTCTGAGCATTGGGACCAGCAGCGACAACGTCGAGCTCCTCGGTAAGGCCGGAACCATTCTTCAGCCCACCTCGTACGTTGCCGGCGCTGACCCGCTCAGCCCGTCGACCCCCCAGGATGCGCTCGTCTACGTGGCTCCCAGTGTCACCGGGTTCAGCATCAAGAAAATGACTATCGACGGCACGAACGCGTTCGGCGCCGCCACCCAGTGTAGCGACGACTTCCTAGGCGTCGAGTACAACGGCTCCACCGGTTCTCTGAACCACGTGACGGTGCAGCACGTGCAGCAGACCGGCGGCTTCGGGTGCCAGCCCGGCGCCAACGGCGACGTCCTGGTGGACAGTGGTGGAGCCACGACCGCCGATGTGACGATGACCAAGGTGACGGCCAGCACGTACGACAAGGACGGGATCACCTGCCAGGGTAGCGGCACCACATGCTCTATCACCAAGTCCAACGTGACCGGCTCCGGGATCATCAGCACCAACGCCCAGAACGGCATCGGAATTTATTCCGGGGCCACCGGCACCGTTACCAAGAGCAGGGTGTCCGGTAACTCGTACAACGCGCAGGGCGCTCCAGTGCAGACAGGTAGCGGTCCGGGTTGCCAGCTCACCAGTTTCGGGTGCTACTCGGCCACCGGCATCCTCGGTTATGGAGCCACCTCGTTTACGGTCAACGACAACACGTCTCTGACGGCCAACGACGACAACGTCGTCGATGCCGCCTCGTCGAACGTCGCCATCACCAACAACTCGGTGGTCACGGCGGCAACCGACGCGATTGACGGCGCTGCTCAGGGCATCGTCGCGGAAGACGAGCCCGGCGGCAGCAGCGTCACCGTGTCGGGTAACACCGTCACCGGCGACGTCGGCGGTGGCATTCAAGACATCGTCAACACCGGGGCGGTGGTGAGCAATAACGTCACCAGCAACGACAGCTCGTGCATCCTCATCGAGGAGGCGGAAGCCACCACTGTGAGCGGCAACACCGCCAACCACTGCACCAGTGGTGGCATCACGGCGGCTGTGTCGGGGCGGCTGGGGACGTCTGGGTCCGGCCCGGACGTGACGTCGAACACGGCAGAGCACGACGGCACGGGGGGGATCATTTTCGACGGCACCTCTGAAGGTGAGATCGAGAACAACGTCCACATCGCGGACAACAGCGGCTCCGACGTCCCGGGCCTCGTCATCGATGGTTCGAGCGACAACACGATCTCGGGCAACACCTTGAGCTCCAACTTCCTCGGTGCCGTGTTGACCGGGGCGGCTGCTCCGAACGAGGTGTGCGGGACGCTCACCTTTACCGACGGTGTGACGACCGCAGCGTCGGCGGACCTGAGCTCGGCCACGGCCGGATTCCAGACGTCGTCCAACGAGGACTACAACG
>PKWD01000069.1:0-3429 GCA_003131945.1 Acidimicrobiaceae bacterium | reverse complement strand
ACCCGCCAGTGAAGGTGGGACCCGTACCGTGAGCGACGCCTCGACCAACGGCACGTACACGCTCAACTCGGCCACGGCGCAGTTCCGTGTGGCTGACGTCGGGGCCGTGGTGTCCGGCGGGTCTTTGGCCAGCGGCACGTTCATCACGCACATCGTCAGCAAGACCGAGGCGGACATCAGCACCTCGGGTGGGACGGAGACCGGTGGCTCACTGAGCATCGACCTGTCGAACGACCCCGCCGTGGCGGGCGAGTGCACGGCGGCCTCGATTCCGGTCGGCCCGTACTGCGATGGCTTCATCGGCAGCTACTACGCCAGCAACGGCAACACCTTCACCACCAACACGGTCACCTCGGTGTCGGGAGATGAGGGAGGCGTGGCCGCCCTCGGCCCGAACGCACCGGCCGGGGGCTGGACACTTCAGCCCGCGCCCCCAGGCGTGAACAACCAGTGGTTCGGTGTGGATACGGGTAACCAATTCACCACCAACGTGTGGACGGGCCCTGGTGCCCTCGGAAACGCCGGGGACTTCACCGGTCCTCCGGGGACGGCCACTGCCAGCCTGGAGAACACGTGGTCAGGCAACACCTGCAACCCGACTACCGCTAACCCGACCTGTACCCCGTAACGGGGCAGTCGTAGACGNNGCCCCTTCTGCATGTCCGGGCGGCACGCCGTCGCCCTCGCCCTCCGGGCGTGCTCAGGCACCCACCTCGTTGAACCAGTCGACGGTGAGGCGGAGACCATCGAGCAGGTCGACGGGCCGGACGTGGGGGCACAGTCCCCGCAGAAGCTCCTGATCGGCCTGGGAGTGCGCCACATCCCCCGGACGTGGTGCCGAGTGTCGGAGGGCCAGTGAGCGCCCCAGGACGGCCTCCAGGGCGGCCACGAGCTCGAGCAGCGAGACGCGGGAGCCGAACGCCAGGTTCACCGGCGTGTCGTGGGTCAGCCGGCGCCGGAGGCCCTCGGCCAGCACGGCCACCACGCTGCCCACGAAGGTGAAGTCCCGGGTCTGGGTCCCGTCCCCGTAGATGGTGAGCGGCTCGCCCCGCAAGGCGCGGGACACGAAGGCGGGGACCACCGCGGCGTAGGCGTGGTCGGCCGCCTGCAGGGGGCCGAACACGTTGAAGAACCGGAACACGAGCACGGGCAGCCCGAAGCAGTTCCCGTAGGCGAGGGCGTAGGCCTCGGCGGCCAGCTTGCTCGCCGCGTACGGGCTCGCCGGACGCGGCACCATGTCCTCGCGTTTGGGCAGGGCGGGGTTCATGCCGTAGACGGAGGAGGACGAGGCCACGATCATGTGCGGCCGGCGGGCGGGGGGCCGCCGGCGGGCCGCCTCGAGCACGGCCATGGTGCCCGAGGCGTTGGCCTCGTGGGTGGCCCACGGGTCCTCCAGCGAGCGCGGCACCGACGGGCGGGCCGCCAGGTGCACCACCGCATCGACGTCGACCAGCACGGCGTCCAGGAGCGAGGCATCGAGAATCGAGCCTTCGATCAGCTCGACACCCCCGGCCCCGGTCAGATTGGCCCGGGTCCCGGTGGACAGGTCGTCGAGGGCCACGACGTGCCGGACGTCCCCGGCGTCCGCCAGGGCCCGGCACAGATTGGCGCCGATGAAACCGGCCCCCCCTGTGACCAGGACCTTCATGGCCGCGGCCTCACGGGCCCGACCGCCAGCCAATGCATGCGAGCGTCTATAGCCGTTCCACGTTGGCGCCGTCCAGCCGTCCGCGGGTGTCGAGCACGTAGCGGGCGTGTGCCACCACCAAGTCGTAGTCGAAGGCCTGGTGATCGGTCACGAGGACGACGCCGTCGGCCGCCTCGAGCTCCTCGGTGGCCAGGTCGACCAAGGTGAAGGGCCCGTCGGTGTCGTGGGCCAGGTGGGGGTCGGCCACGTGGACATCGGCGCCCAGAGCCGACAGGCGCCGGGCGATCAAGGTGCCCCGCGCTTCGCGGGCGTCCCCGGTGTTGGCCTTGTAGGCGAGGCCCAGCAGCAGAACACGAGACCCGTTGAGGGCCTTGCCCATGCGGTTGAAGGCCACCACCAGGCGCCGCACCACATAGTCCGGCATGTGGGCGTTGACGTCGTTGGCCAGCTCCACGAAGCGGAACGACTCCCCNNGAGCTGGCGTCGCACCGTCCACGACAGGTAGCTCGGGTCGACGGGCAGGCAGTGGCCGCCGACACCGGGACCGGGGGTGAAGCGCATGTAGCCGAAGGGCTTGGTGGAGGCGGCGTCGATGGCCTCCCAGATGTCGATGCCCAGGTCGCCGGCGAACATGGCCAGCTCGTTCACGAGGGCCACGTTCACATGGCGGAAGGTGTTCTCGAGCAGCTTGGTGAGCTCGGCCTCTCGGGTCCCGGACACGGGTACCGTGGTCTCGATGATGCGGCCGTAGAAGGCGTCCACCGCCTCCAGAGAGCGGGCGTCGACCCCGGAGACGACCTTGGGGGTCGACGTGAGGTCCCAGGTGGTGTTCCCCGGGTCGATGCGTTCGGGGCTGTAGCCCAGGAAGAACTCTTCCCCGGCGATGAGGCCCGAGCCCTCCTCCAGGATGGGGCGAAGGAGCTCTTCGGTGGTCCCGGGGTAGGTGGTGGACTCGAGTATCACGG
Source organism: Acidimicrobiaceae bacterium (assembly GCA_003131945.1). The sequence goes on along the minus strand of PKWD01000069.1, from coordinate 816 downwards.
TCGCCCCCGGACGCAGGTGACGGGCGACCATAACGGCGGCGGCCTCCACATGGGCCAGGTGAGGTTGGCCGTCGCGTAGGGGGGTGGGCACGTCGATCACGGCCACGTCGAACCCGGTGCACCCCGATTCGTCGGTGGTGGGCCGGTAGCGGCCGGTGGCCAGGGCCTGGGCCAGCCTCTCGTCGGAGATGTCGTCGACGTACGACGTGCCCGCCGCCAGGCGCTTCACCCGTCCTTCGTCGGTGTCGAAGCCGACGACGGTGAAGCCGGCGTCCACCGCCGCCATCGCCAGCGGCAGTCCCACGTAGCCCTGACCGATGACGAGGAGCGAGTCGGGCCGGTCCGGCTCGTCGCCGGCCGGCCGAACCGCCTGTGTCACACCGCCACCTCGTCCACCACGGTCTCGGAGAAGGCCGCCAACTGGGCCATGGCGAAGAGGGACTCCCGCGCCGACTGCGGGTCACGGGCGACCACGCTCTCGTCGAGCTCGAGCAGGGCCAGATCGAGGTCCTCGGAGGTCAGGGCCGCCGGTAGGAGCCTGTACACGGCGTCGTGGGTGGTGGAGAGCGGCTCCTCACCCGCCGCCGTCAGGTCCTCGTCGAGCTTCTCACCCGGCCGGGTTCCCGTGATTTCGATGGCGATGTCGGTTCCCACCGCGTAGCCCGACAGCCGGATCATGCGTTCGGCCAGTTCGAGGATGGAGACGGGCTTGCCCATTTCGAGCATGAAGATCTCGCCCCCCTGCGACATCACGGAGGCCTGCAAGACCAGCTGCACGGACTCCTTGACGCTCATGAAGAAGCGGGTCATGCGGGG
>PKWD01000293.1:199-4723 GCA_003131945.1 Acidimicrobiaceae bacterium | reverse complement strand
TGGCCGAGCGGGGGATCGCCGCCACCGTGGTCCGCAACACCTTCGACGTCGACCCCCCGGCCGGGGATCGCCACACGACGCGCCAGACACTCGGTATCGCCGCCGACGAGCGCCTGCTCCTGCAGCCGACGCGCGCCATCCCCCGCAAGAACGTGGCTGGGGGCCTGGCCCTGGCGGCGGGAATCGGTGCCACCTTCTGGCTCCTCGGTCCGGCCGAAGACGGGTACGGACCCGAGCTCGAGCGCCTTCTGGCCACGGCCGAGATCCCGGTCGTGCACGGCCGTGGTGACTCCGGCCCGTCGGGCCACGAAACGGCGGTCGGCATCGCCGTGGCCGACGCCTACGCCGCCTGTGACGCGGTGGCGCTGCCGTCGACGTGGGAGGGCTTCGGGAACCCGGCCATCGAGTCGGCGGTCTACGACCGGCCTCTGGCCATCGGGCCCTATCCGGTGGCGGGCGAGCTCGAGGCCTTCGGCTTCCGATGGTTCGCCCACGACGATNNCCCGCCGCTCTGCGAGGGTGGCTCGACTCCCCCGACGCGGCTGTGTTGGGGCACAATCACGACGTCGCCCGGAGGCACTTTTCGTTGCAGGACCTTCCCGGTCGCCTGGCGCGGCTGCTGGCCGCTGCCCGATGGACGACCTGGTCGAGGTAGGCCTCAGTGCGGGCCGGATACGCTGGTCAGATGCCCACGCGCCCGTCGAACGATGCCGGGATGACGACCAAGCGGTTGCCGGCGGACCGACGGCGCCAGCAATTGCTCGACGTGGCCCTGACACTGTTCGCCGAACGGGGCTTCAACGCCACGACGATGGACGACACGGCCGAAGCGGCCGGCGTCACCAAGCCTCTGCTCTATCAACACTTCGATTCCAAGCGCGCCCTGTATCTCGAGCTGGTCGATTCCGTAGCCGCCACCATGCTCGAGGCCATCGGCAAGGCCGTAGCGGCCGCCGACGGTCCCCGTCAGCAGGTCGAGGGCGGCTTCGCCGCTTACTTCCACCTCGTCGTGACACACCCCGACGCCTTCAACCTTCTCTTCGGCAGCAATGTCCCCAATGACCCCGAGTTGTCGCGGGCCGTCCGCTCGGTGCAGGACACCATCGCCGAAGCCATCGACCCCCTCATCGACGCCGGGCTCGGTGAGGACCACCGGCGGCTGCTGGCGTACGCCATGGTCGGAATGGCCGAAGGCGCCAGCCATCATTTCGTCGGCACCCGGAACCCCGTCGAGCAAGGGACCGAGGAGGCCGAGGCCGGTCGCCTGGCCCGACGACTGGCCGACCTGGCCTGGGCCGGGTTGCGCTCGGTCCACCCGGACTGAGACAGGAGCCTCCGGCTCGCCCCTACGCACCGGGCGGTCGGCACCGGGCCGTCGGCACGGGGTCATAAAACCCGACCGATCCGGTAAGCTTTAGCCGTGGGTACAGAGCTCCGATCGGTCTTCAGGTTCCCCCATCCGGTCAACGAGGTGGCCGCCCGTGTGGTGGCGGGCGGGGTCGTCATCCTGAGTGCGGTGGCGATCGGCTTCCGTCAGCCCTGGCTCCTCGTACCGCTCGCCTACGGATTCTGGGCCCGTGTCCTCACCGGTCCCATGCTGAGCCCACTGGGCCAGCTGGCCACCCGCGTCGTGGCCCCCCGGTTGTCGGACTCCCCCCGGCTCGTGGCCGGGCCCCCCAAACGGTTCGCCCAGGCCATCGGCGTCCTTTTCTCGACCGGGGCCCTGATCCTGTGGTTCGGCGTGGGGGCGCACACCGCCACCTGGGTCGTCGTCGGTGTGCTCGGCGCCGCCGCCTTGGCCGAGTCGGCCCTCGGCCTGTGTGTGGGCTGCCGAGTCTTCGCCGTCCTCATGCGGGTGGGACTCGTCCCCGAGGATGTGTGCGCGGCGTGCGCTGACATCAGCCTGAGGCATCCCGAGGTCCGGCGGCAGCCGGCGGCCGGCTGATTCGGGCCCGCCGGTTCGGGCCCGAACGGGTTCAGGCGACAGCCGGGTTCAGGCCAGCCGGGCGGCGAGCTCGGCCACCAGGCCGGTGAGCTGGGTGGCGCAGGCGGTGTAGGTGGCCTCGTCCCCACCGGCGGGGTCGTCGACGTCGCCCTGGATCGAGGGGTCGACGTCGGTGAGGTCCAGCCGGCCCACCCGAGCGGCCAAGGGCACGGGCCCGCCGGGCAGATGACGGGCCAGCCAGGAAAGCGTGGCGGTGCGATCGGACGCCCGAGGGTGGCGGCGCCGTACGAACCTGACGTGTTCGGCCGCCATGGCGATGACGAGATCGGCGTCGTCGAGATCGGCGTCGTGGAGCTGACGGCTCCGGTGGCCGGAGGCATCGAGGCCCAGCGCCGTCAAGGCGTCGCGGGTACGCCTGCTCATCGGTTGGTTCTCCACGACGTGCGTACCGGCGGTGATCACGCGCACCGCCGCGCCCTCGGCTTCGAGCATGACGCCGGCCATGACCGAGCGAGCCGCATTGCCGGTGCACAGGACGAGCACGAGGGGCCGGACGCCCGTCGTGGCGGCCTGGTCCACAGGATTTATCCCGCTGCAGTGGTCGGGGGGGCTGCCGGAGGTTTTGTCGTCGTCGTGGTGAGGGCTGTCGGGGCTTGCGTCGTGGTGGTGGCCTCGGGCGGGAGCCCCAAGTCGTGGCGCAAGGCGTTGGAGGCCTTCTTCTCGGTCGTCTCCTCCTCCATCAACTTGAGATTGAGCTGGCCGTAGGCGAGGACGTTCTTCTCGACGTTCTGGTTCTTGGCCGCCGCCTTCGACACCGCCGTGGCGTCCTTCGACAGGGTGTTGAGAGCAGCCACCAGTTGGTCGTCGTCGTGCTGGGCTGAGGCGGGGACCTGCAATGCATGGAATTCACGGGCCGCCTGGGCGAAAGCCTGCGAGTACTTCGCATTGCTCTCGGCCAGGTGCTTCTGAATCGTGTCCTTGGCCAGGGCCGCGTTGGTGCTCTTCACGATGGCCAGGAGCTGTTGACTGAGTGTGGCCTCGCTGGGTGCCGAGGAGCCGCAGGACGTGCAGCCGATCACCACGGCCAGGACGACCGAGCCGAACGCCGTGGAATGCCGCGAGAGCTTCATTGGGACCGGTACTGTAATTGGGTTTTCGGCCTTCGTGAGGGAGGGAGGCGCGGCTCCCGTGGTCAGAGTGGATGGACGCCGGCGTCTGGACCCGGTCGGTCTCAGGGCGGCCCCGATGATCCGGTCACCGGCGCCGGCGGGCTGACCGTGAAGGTGGTCGTGTAGGTCGGGTGGGTACCGGCGAGCACGTCGGCGATCACTTCCGAGGGCCCGGCGGCGCACGATGCGCCGTAGAAGACGAAGACGGCGTTACCGTCGTCGTCCAGCGTGGTCTCCGCCGTGCCCGGGGCGGCCGAGCTGGAGGTGGAGAAGAACGGAGCGCCGAAACCCGTGTTGCCCGGGGACCACATCCAGCCGTCTTCGCAACGCTGCTGGAGCTGGTTCGAAGAGATCTCGACCGGCTGCTCGGCGTACACGGGGTTCGTCTCCACGTAGAAGACGGTGTAGACGTCGGATTCGCCGCTGGCCGGGGTGTCACCGGTTTCGACCTCAGTGGCCGGGAAGGCACTGAGGCCTTCGGTGGTCACCACGGGCGGGCTGACCACCAGGGTGGTGAGGGCGGTGAGATAAGGCGACGCCTCGAGGTCGGCAGCGATCACGTCCAGGCCGGGGGCGCAATCGGTGGCCGACACCGTCACGGTGGCGTTGCCGTCGTCGTCGAGGATGACAACGATGCTGCGGGCGAATCCCTGGGGATCCGCCGGGGTTCCCCCCGGAGCCGAGATGCTGAAGAAGGTGGGGCCGAAACCGGTCCCGATGGCGCCGGGGGCGATCGGTCCCGAGCACGAGCTGTCGAGTTGGGAGGAGTCGATGAGGACGGGGTCGCGGGCGAGCGACGGCGACGTCGAGACCTGGATAACCACGTGTACCTCGGACTCACCCGTCTCCACCAAGGGGTTGGGGGCCGCGGTCACGATGATCGGCTCGAGGGAGCCGCCGGTCCCACCGCCGGTCCCACTGCCGGCGGCGCCGGCACAGGGGGCCCTCTTGGCATGCGTGGCACACCAGGCCACCGAGCCCTTGGCCGCCTTGGTGGTCTTAGCCGAGGCGATACCCGACATCCCCAGCAGCGGCATGGCCAGTACGACGGTGAGTGCGGTAATCCGCACAAAACTACGATGGGAGTTCGTATGAGCGCTCTTCGTTGCAAACATAGCGCCATACTGGCCGGGCCGGCGTCCCCTGCCATCGTCACAGATGATGAAAATGCTCTGAGACACGATATGACCACAAGCAGAGAACAGGTGTCACTACTGTATGTGGCCACAAACTCACAGCCGGTCACAGGTAAACCAGGTCACAGGGAAACCGGGCGCCTCGCCTCTCTCGACGGGACGTCGACTTCCGGAGTCGGTGTCTAGAGGATGTGGATCCCGGAGACGGCCCGGGCGATGATCAGCCTCTGGATCTCGGAGGTCCCTTCGAAAATCGTGTAGATCTTCGAGTCGC
>PKWD01000293.1:0-128 GCA_003131945.1 Acidimicrobiaceae bacterium | reverse complement strand
GTCGGCGAACTTGAAGGCGATGCCCTGGTTCTCGATGATGAGGCGCCCGAAGGCCTTGCGCTGGGTGGCGTAGTCGAGCGAGTACTCGTAGGCGGCCCGGGCGATCCCGAGCGCCTGGGCGCCGACGG
>PKWD01000466.1:9006-9428 GCA_003131945.1 Acidimicrobiaceae bacterium | reverse complement strand
GGGGGTGGAGGCGTCGTCGGCCGCCTGCCGGGCGATGCGCGCCGCCGCCAGGTTGATGTCTCTGACCCGGTAGGCTAAGCCGTACTCGGCGAGGACGATACCGAAGGCACCGAAGGCATCTGTCTCGATCACGTCGACCCCGACGGCAAGAAAGGCCTGGTGGACGGCGGAGACCGCGTCGGGGCGTGAGAGAACCAGAGCCTCGTTGCACCCTTCGAGCTCAGGCCCCCCGAAGTCTTCGGCGCTCAATCCGGCCAGCTGCAGGCTCGTGCCCATGGCGCCGTCGAAGATGACGACACGGGTGGCCGCGGCGCGGAGATAGGCGGCTCCCCTCTCATCAAAGGGCAAGGCGGCATGGGCCAGCACCGGCTGGAGTCCCTGGCGATCGTCGGACACGGTCCCGTCAGTCTAGGAGGGCCGGC
>PKWD01000466.1:8622-8966 GCA_003131945.1 Acidimicrobiaceae bacterium | reverse complement strand
CCAGGCGGTGATCGGCGCGGCCCGGTCCGAGACGCCACCAGGCGGCGAACTGGACACCCTCCTGGTGGAGGTCGAGCGCGACCTGTGGGTCCTCATGTCCGAAGTGGCAACGGCCCCGGCCAACCGGCACAAGCTGCGGGCCGGCAAGTCTCTGGTCACACCGGCGATGGTGTCGGCCCTGGAAGTCCGCATCGACGAACTGAACGATCGCTTCGACATGCCGAGCGACTTCGTCGTTCCCGGCCAGAACAGGGTGTCGGCGCTTCTCGACGTCGCCCGTACGGTCGTTCGTCGGGGCGAACGACTCGTGGTGACGGCCATGGCGGACGTGGGTGACTCACAGG
>PKWD01000466.1:0-8599 GCA_003131945.1 Acidimicrobiaceae bacterium | reverse complement strand
AACGCCGCCAAGAAGAGTAACGCCGCCAAGAAGAGTAACGCCGGCAAGAAGAGTAAGGAGAGCTGAGCCCCATGACGACAGCATTGCCACCGTTGGAGGTCGTCTTCGCCCCTGACGACGAGGAGGCGGGACGGCTGGCCGATGGCCCGGTGTCGTCGGTGGGCATCCTGGTCTTCACGAACGATGAGGGCCCTCGACTGGCGGCCGGCGTTCCCGACCCTGTCAGAATCGGCTCTGTCTCTCTCGGTGTCAGCCTGGACCGGGGATTGAGCGAGCGTCGGGGGTTCAAAGGGAAAGCCGGCCGGACGCTCGTCGCCCTCGGCTCCGGTGACGCGCCGGCGGTGGTGTACGTGGGTTGTGGCGATCCGGAGAAGTTCAGCCTCGACACGATGCGGCGCGCTGCGGCTGCGTTCGTCAGGGCCGCCGGCCGATCGGGGACGGGGGTCATGGTGCTACCTCGATCGTTGGCGGTGGAAACGGTGGAAACGGAGGACGAAGGAGACCGGCGCGCCGCCCAGGCGGTGGCCGAGGGCGCCGTGCTGGCGACGTACCGCTTCGTGGGGCACAAGAGCGAGGACGATGGTGGTCGGATCTCCCGCCTGGTCGTGCTGGGAGTCGGGCTCGACCCCGGCGCCGCCCGCCGGGGGATCGAACGAGGATCGAGGATCGCCCGTGCTGTCTCGCTGGCGCGTGATCTGGTGAACGAGCCGCCCAGCTCGATGACACCGCAACGGCTGGCGGAGATGGCCGACCAGGAACTCGGTTCGCAGGGCGACGTGACGCTCGAGGTGTGGGACGAGCAGCGGATCGCCGATGAACGGCTGGGCGGCCTGCTGGGTGTGGCCCGGGGATCGGCGGAACCGCCCCGTCTGCTGCGGGCCACGTACGAACCGACCGATCCGGTGGAGGTCGACGGCCGAGTGCCCCATGTCGTGTTCGTGGGTAAGGGCATCACCTTCGACTCCGGCGGCCTCTCGCTCAAGACGGCCGGCGGCATGGAGACGATGAAGACCGACATGAGCGGCGCGGCGGCGGTGATCGCGGCGCTGTCGGCGTGCAGTGACCTGGGCGTGCGGGTTCGGGTGACGGCGTTGACGCCGGTCACCGAGAACATGCCGGGCGGTCGGGCGACCAAGCCCGGCGACGTGCTCACGATTCGCAACGGGAACACGATCGAGGTGCTGAACACGGACGCCGAGGGTCGATTGGTCCTGGCCGATGGTTTGTCGTTGGCGGCCGAGTTGCAGCCCGACGCCATCATCGACCTGGCCACCCTCACCGGTGCATGCGTGGTGGCCCTCGGCACCTCGGTCGCCGGGTTGTTCGGCAACAACGACGACCTCAACAAGCGGGTGGAGGCGGCGTCGGCCCGAGCGGGGGAGCCGACATGGCCCCTGCCGATGCCCGAGTCGTACAACAAGCACATCGAATCCGATATCGCCGACATGAAGAACATCGGTAAGGCGGGTCAGGCGGGGGCGATCTCCGCCGCCCTTCTCCTGGCCCGGTTCGTCGACGACGTCCCGTGGGTCCATCTCGATATCGCCGGTCCAGCTCGTTCCGACGAGGAGGACGGGGTGAATACCAAAGGGGGCACCGGCTTCGGTGTCCGGACGCTCCTCGAGATGCTCGACAGCTACGCCACCTCGAGCGCCTGAACCCCTGAGCAGAGCAGATCAGCCGGTGTGGCTGGGATGGGACAGGCGTGAGTCGCGTTCGGAGAGGTCGACCCATCGGGCGTCGGCCAGGCGGGCCAGGGAGCTGAGCCGACTGCGGTCTCTGGCCCCGAAGGGCCATGTCGGTCGGCCCACGACAAGGGTGAGGTCCCATGCGGCGAGGTGGACCCAGACGATGTCACCACCGAAGGCACCGGGATCGGTGGGCGGTCGGCTCGATTCGCGGATGTGAGCCGACAGCCATGGCGCCGCCGGGGGGTGACCGGCGGCGGCGATCACCATGTGGTCTTCGCCGTCGATGATGGCCACCCAGGAGGCATCGAGTTCATGGCGGGNNTGGCGGGTACGGGAGGCCAGGGCCGAAAGGACGCCGTGGGGCGCCCGTTCTTCGAGGATGGCGGTGGCCGTCTCGTAAGCGTCGAGGCGCTGATCGGTCACGCCGGCCGACACCGGGTGCACGGTCTCGACCGATACGCCGTCGACCTCGGCGATCTCGGTCAGCAGAAGAGGGACCAGTTCGGCGTCAGCCAGCTCGACGACGAACTCGTCGAGGGCCCGGCCGTCCTGACGACGGATGATTTCGATGGAGACGACGTCGCCCCGGACGGCTCCGATCCGGCTCGCCACGGCACCCAGAGCCCCAGGTCGGTCGGGCAGCTCGATGCGGACCAGGAAGGTCGCCATTAAGTAAGGCTACGTGGGCTAGATGAACGGTGTGTTTCGAGGAAGAGTCCGTGTCGTTACGAGCGCGCCCTTTGTGGTGATGGCAATACGGCGTGTNNGCCTTGATGACCAAGATGCCGACGAGCGCCAGGCCGTAGGGTGGCGCTGGTCGGCAGTGACGGAGGAGCGCGCATGGGGGACCTGGTCGAGCAGTTGGCCAAGGTCGTGGGACAGGACAATGTCCTGACCGGAACGCAGGTCCACGACGACTATACCCATGACGAGGCGCTCACGACGGTGCCGGGGGTGCCGTTGGCTCTGGTCCGGCCCGGCTGTAGGGACGAGGTGGCGGGCGTCCTGCGGGTGGCCGACGAGAACCGGATCCCGGTCATCGCCCGAGGAAGCGGAACCGGTCTGTCGGGGGCATCGGTGCCGAGGCCTGACGGCATCCTGGTGTCGTTCGAGCGGATGAACCAGATACTCGAGATCGACACGGACAACCACGTTGCTGTGGTCCAGCCGGGTGTCACACTCGAGCAATTGGACCGGGCCACGAATGAGCAAGGGCTCGTATATCCGGTGTTCCCCGGAGAGAACAGCGCCTCGCTGGGGGGAAACGTGGCCACCACTGCCGGGGGGATGCGGGCCATCAAGTACGGGGTCACCCGCCATCAGGTGCTGGCTCTGGAGGCTGTCCTTGCCACCGGTGAGGTGATCCGGACGGGGGGGAAGTTCGTCAAGGCGTCGACGGGCTACGACCTCACGCAGCTCATCGTGGGGTCGGAGGGGACGCTGGCGCTCGTGACCGAAGCCACCCTGAAGCTCCATCCCCGCGCCGCTCACGCCTCCACCATTCTCATACCCTTCGGCACTCTCGATCAGGTGACGGCGGCGGTACCGAGGATCGTGGCCAGCGGGGCGGCGCCGCTCATCCTCGAGTACATCGACATGCTCACGATGGCGGCGATCACGGCCAACGTCGGTCTCGACCTGGGAATTCCGAAGCGGGTCCAGGACGACGCCGCCGCCTACCTGGTCGTCGTCCTCGAGAACACGCACGAGGACCGCCTGGAAGACGATGTGGGCACGCTCGCCGATCTCCTCGTCGAGCTCGGGGCCCTGGAGATCTATGTCCTTCCTGCCCAAGCCGCCGGGCAGCTGATCAGTGCGCGGGAGAAAGCGTTCTTCGTGGCCAAGGCGGCGGGGGCGGACGACATCATCGACGTGGTCGTGCCCCGGGCCGCCATACCGGCGTTCCTGGCCACGGCGGCCGAGGTGGCCAATACCCACGCCACGCTCGTGACGGGGTGCGGACACGTCGGGGACGGCAACGTCCATCTCTCTGTCTTCCAACCCGATGCCCAGAAGCGGGCCGAGGTCCTGCGGGCCATCTTCCGGGCGGGGATGGATCTCGGTGGGGCCATCTCGGGCGAGCACGGCATCGGGACGGCCAAGAAGACGTACTTCCAGGAACTCGAGGACCCGACCAAGGTGGCGCTCATGCGTCGGATCAAAGAGGCGTTCGACCCGCACGGGATCCTCGGACCCGACGTACTCTTCGACCGATGAACGGGGCTCAGAGACTTATCCGACAGCTCGTCGCCTGCCACGTGGACGTCTCGTTCATGAATCCGGGGACCTCGGAGATGCAGTTCGTGGCCGCTCTGGACGACGTCCCGGAGATGCGGGCCATCCTCGGGCTCTTCGAAGGTGTCGTCACCGGCGCGGCCGACGGCTACGGCCGGATGGCGGGGAAGCCGGCGGCCACGCTGCTGCACCTGGGACCGGGACTCGGCAACGGGATCGCCAACCTGCACAACGCCCGCCGGGCTCGCACCGCGCTCGTGAACATCGTGGGTGATCACGCCAGCTACCACCTGCGCTACGACCCGCCGCTGACATCGGACATCGAGAGTCTGGCCCGACCGGTGTCGTCGTGGTACCGCTCGTCGTCCGGTGCCGAGGCGCTCGGGACCGACACGGCTTNNCGCCTGGGGACCTCCCGGCGCCGTGGCCACCCTGGTGGTGCCGGCCGATGCGTCGTGGATGGAGGCCGGGGATGCGGTCGCCGCCCCCGCACGGGTCGGTCCGAAGGCGGTGGCGCAGGAGGTGGTGGCCGATGTGGCCAAGGCGCTGCGGTCGGGTGAGCCGGCGGTCATTCTCCTGGGTGGCGGCGCCACGCGCCGGCGCGGCCTGATGGCAGCGAGCCGGGCGGCGAACACGACCGGGTCCAAGCTTCTGTGCGAGACGTTCCCGGCCTCACTCGAGCGCGGGGCGGGCCTGCCATCGGTCGACAGGCTCGGCTACCTGGCCGAGTTCACGTTGGCCCAACTGGCCGGGGCCAGGCACCTGGTGCTCGTCGATGCGGTTGCCCCGGTGTCCTTCTTCGCCTATCCGGACCTACCGGGCTACCTGGTGCCCGACGGCTGCGAGGTCCATGTGCTGATGGCGGCCGGCGCCGGCGAGGACGCGCCGGGAGCCCTGGAGGAGTTGGCCGACATGCTCGGGGCTCCGGCCGACAGTGCCGTCCTCCAAGGAGCAATCCGACCCGGGCGGCCGACGGGCGCGCTCACGGCCGAGTCGGCCAGCGCCGCCATCGGAGCGCTGCTGCCCGAGGGGGCGGTGGTGTCCGACGAGGCGAATACCTCGGGGATCTTCATCCCCGGAGCCACCGCCGGTGCGCCGGTGCACGACTGGCTCTGTCTCACCGGCGGCGCCATCGGCCAAGGCATGCCGGTGGCGACGGGAGCGGCGGTGGCCTGTCCGGGTCGCCGGGTGCTCTCGCTCGAAGCCGACGGGAGCGCGATGTACACGCTGCAGGCGTTGTGGACACAGGCCCGTGAAGGCCTCGACGTCACCACGGTGATCTTCAACAACGGCTCCTACGCCATCTTGGAGATGGAGCTCAACCGGGTGGGGGCGGGGACGCCGGGACCGCTGGCCCACGGGATGCTCGACATCGCCCGTCCCGATCTCGACTTCGCGGCCATGGCGCGGGGTATGGGGGTCCCGGCCACCAGGGCCACGACGGCCGAGGAGTTCACGGTCCAGCTCGAGCGCTCACTGCGTGAGGACGGCCCCTCGCTGGTGGAAGCGGTGCTCTCCTGACGCTTTAGCGCAGCGCGTCGACGTGTTGGATGTGGCCGGCGTCGCGGGTGAAGAGAACGTCGTTGTAGCCCTGGCCGGGACCGATCATGTCGAAGGTCAGGGGCGGGACGAAGGAGAGGTAGAGGGCCCGGCGGCCGGCCGCCGTCGGGTCGGTGGGCGGTGGGGCGGCGTGGAGGGTGTGACCGAAATGAACGGTCACGTCCCCGGGCTCGGTGGTGAGGGCGACGACGGGAAGGCCGTCGGTCTGGTCGCGGCCGGGAAGTCGTGAGGTGCCCCGGTGCGAGCCGGCGAGCACGAGGAGCTGACCGGCACCGCCGGTGGCCCGGTCGAGTTGGATGCCGATGTTGAGCATGGGGCACTTCACGGGATGTCCGCCCATGCCACAGTCACGGTGCCAGGGCAGGTCGGCCAGGCCCGATGTGGCACCGGGCACCTTGATCACGACGCCGTTGCCGTCGAGTCGGTCCGGCGCGTCGCGCAGGTCAGGGCCTCCCAGGGCTCCGATGCGGAGAAAGCGCTCGTCGGCGCCGAGGCCGGCGATCAGCGGCGACTGGTCGTTCAGGTAGTTGACCCGGTTGCAGGTGTCGACGCCGTCGACGGTCGTCCACCAGGACCGCTTGTCGTCGGGACGGGCGTTTGCTATGGCGGTGGCCACGTCGGCCCGCAGCGCCTCGAGCTCGTCGGGGCCGACGACGTCGCGCAGGTGGAGGAAGCCGGCGCGTTGGATGAAGTCGACCATGGCGGCGTCGGGATCGTCGAGGGTGAAAGTGGAATGGAGATCGAGAGGACGTCCGGCGTCGTCGAGGACCGGTGGGGGATCGTCGAGGTCGTAGATCGCCTGTCCGTCAAAGGCCACCCGGAGGGTCGGCTCCCAGCGGGCCAGCTGTCCGAAGTGGCCCCGGGGGAAGGTCAGCTTGTCGGCGTAGAACAGGGCGAAGCAGGAGCGGAGCTCCCAGGCGAAGGCGCACCAGTCGTCGTAGGCCAGGCAGACCACGGTGTGGGCGTCGACGTCGCCGGGGGCGACGGTGAAGCCGTCGTCCTCGGGCGTGTAGGTATAGGACCGCCCGTCGTCGAGGCGGAAGGCGAGAGGCCGCACGGCGCGTCGGTCCGAAGCGGTGAAGACGTGCCGATTGTCGGCCAGGCGGCCGGGGAGCTCCTGCCGGTGAAAGGCATCGAAGTCGATGGGACCGAAACGGTCAGGGGCCACGGGATCAAAGGTAGCCGGGCCAGGCGGTCACGGTGTCGGCGCCGATGACGAGCCTGGCCCTGGTCCCGGGTAGCAGCTGGCGGTGAAGAAGCGGTTCAACGAAGCGGTCTCGCTGTGGTGTGGTGCCTGTGGACGTTGGAGACTGACGAGGTGCAGATTCGTTTTGGCGGCCCGGGGCCAACCATTTCGCCCAGGCAATGAAGTAAATAGTCAAGGAGGCTTGCGATGGCCAAGACCGTTGCCGACGGTGTATGGGAGATGCTGGTGTCCGCCGGGGTCAGGCGGTGCTATGGCATCGTCGGCGACGCGCTGAAACCGATGATCGATGCGTTGCGACGCAACGGCTCGGTCGACTTCGTCCACGTTCGGCATGAGGAATACGCGCCTTCGCGGCGGTGGCTGACGCCTGTCTCACCGGCCAGCCCGTGGCTGTCTGCGGCACGGCCGGCCCGGGGACCGTCCATCTGATCAACGGTCTGCTCGACGCCCGTAAAGAGCGCGCCCCGGTGATCGCATCGCTGGAGGGGAGGACGTCGATAACACAGGTTGCGACCCCCAGAACAATCAAACCGACGGGCTGGATGTACCACGAGGGCAGGACATCCCACCTCAGAGCGGGCGATTCGCCCATGGTCCGGTGTTCTCGTTCTCGGTCCGCCGCACGCTATGGACCCGGAAATGGTTTTATGGGCGTCGACCGTTGGGCATGACGTCGCCCGATCCCCACTGCACGAGGGAGTTCAATTGGACCTGATCGCCCGTCGCCTCCACGATCCGGCCTCCGCCGACGTAGATGGCGGTGTGATAGACGGTCGTCCAGTCGGTCTGGCTGGTGCCCCAGAAGACGAGGTCCCCGGCCACGAGACCGCTCAGGGGGACCGGGGTTCCGGCTGTGTGGAACTGGTCGTTCGCGACCCGGGCGAAGCTGACATTGTCGGCGTGCTCCCATGATGCGAGGGCGAGACCGGAACAGTCGTAGCCGACGGGGCCGTTGCCGCCCCAGATATAGGGCTTGCCCAACTGGGCGAAGGCGAAGATGACGGCGGCGTCGCCCTCGGTGACGGGACGGAACATGAGGCCGAGGGTGGGCGGAGCGCCCGAGGCGTCGCCGAAGGCGGTGGCCGTGCCGTTCTGATCGATGATCCAGTAACCGTGACCGGTCGGGCTGGAGACGATGCGCTCGGTGGGTTCGGGTGAGGGAGCGCCGCCCATGGAGCCGGAGAAGGCGGCGTCGCCGTAGCTGAAGACGCCGCCGTCGGCCGCCACCAACCAGTAGCCGGCCCCGTCGGGGGTGGGGGTCATGGCCACGATGGGTTGGTTGAGGTGCACTGCGCCGGTGGAACCGTAGAAGCCGGCGTCGCCGTAGGCGAAGATCCCGCCGTCGGAGGCCACCAACCAGTAGCCGGCCCCGTCGGGGGTGGGGACCATGCCGACGATGGGCCGGTTCAGGCGGAGATCACCGGTCGAGCCGTAGAAGTGGGCGTCGCCGTAGCTGAAGANNNACCAGCCAGTAGCCGTTGCCGGAAGGTGTCGGAGTGATCCCGACGATCGGCCGGGCCAGGGTAAGGCCGGCGGCCGACCCGAGGGAGGGCGCGCTACCCATGGGATAGACGCCCCCGGTGGCCGTGGCCAGCCAGTAGTTGGTGGGCGTGGGGCTGCCCCCGAATCCGGAGGGAGCGACCACGGCCGCTGATGCGCCAGTTCCGCCGGCAGTGAGCAGGAGGGCGGGCCCGAGGAGCAGGACGGCGAGCGCGCCGAAGAAGAACTTGCGGATCATCATTCGACCACTATCGTCACGGAGAGTAGTGATCTTGAGCTGTAGTGGCGACGATAAGTGACTTCGGGCCGGTCGTCGCAGGCCGGGGGCTTGCGGATACGGTGCCGGCATGGCTGATGCCGTCCTCTACGAACGCCGGGATCACGTGGCCACGATCACCTACAACCG
>PKWD01000450.1 GCA_003131945.1 Acidimicrobiaceae bacterium | reverse complement strand
AAGGGCACGAATCATGGCGGCACGGGATCGGGCAAGGGCGGTCACCACGGAGGTCACCACGGCAACAAGGGTGGGCAGGGCGGATCCGGAACCGGCAGTGGTACAGGCACAGGCAGTGGATCCGGAACAGGCACAGGAACCGGAACGGGCACAGGAACCGGAACGGGGACTCCTCCCCCTACCTCGACTGACCCGGGCGGCACATCAGCCACCGGAACCCCGGCCTCAGCCTCGCCAATGAGTTCGTCATGACGCGCCGTCGCCCGAAGCAGGTCATCGGCGTGCGTCCCGAGCCGAGATCTCGTCGCGGTAGCAACCGACGAGGTCATCATGTTCCGCAGATCTGAGCGACACGGCCGACATTCCCACTCACTGCCCGGGAGCCGCTCGGCCACCCTGACGTGGTGCGGGATGTCGGCTGCGATCCTGCTCGTCTCTCTCGTCACCGGCCCGTCAGGGTCGACCGTCCCTGATGCCGCCAGAGCGGTGGCGACCACGGTCGTCCATCCTCCGGTGCAGATCGAAAATTCGAGCAACGGCCTGGTGTCGTCGACCAACTGGGCCGGATACGCCGTCACCTACGCGGCGGCAGGGACCCTGTTCTCCAACGTCAGTGGCTCATGGGTGCAGCCGGCGGCAATCTGCCCTACGAGTGCGCAGGAGGACGCCGCCTTCTGGCTCGGCATCGACGGGTTTCAGAGATCCTCGAACACGGTCGAGCAGATCGGGACGGACTCCGATTGCGACAAGAGGAAGAAGCACGGCGATCCCACGTACTACGCGTGGTGGGAGTTGTACCCCCAAGCGTCGGTCACGATCACCAGAGCGTCACATCCCGTCTCTGCGGGAGACACCATGACCGCCTCCGTATCGCGCACCGGTTCGGCATTCACTTTGACACTCAACGATGTCACCCTNNAATTTACAACCCCGAGTGAGACGCCGACGACCGCGGCGCAGGACTCTTCGGCGGAATGGATCGCCGAAGCACCCTCGATCTGCAAGGGCGCGTTATGTAACACGTCGAAGCTGGCCGACTTCAGCATCATCAGCTTCACCGGGGCCACAGCCGATGGCAATCCGATCAACTCCTCGTTGTTCAACGACAACGAGATCGACATGATGAAGGGGAAGAAGACGGTGAAAGCGGCGACCTCCAACCTGACCGGAGGGACGAGTTTCAACGTCACATGGCACCACACCTAAGGGCTTTACCGACCAGCCCTGACCGCCTCGCCTGAGGTATCTCCGTCCTCATTGCAGCAGTCACAGATCCCTGTGATCTCGAGAACATGGTCGAGGTGTCGAAAGCCGTATCGTCCCCCTACGCGTCGAGCCCAGTTCTCCACCTCGGGTGCGTCGAGCTCCACGGCGTGCCCGCAACGTCGGCACACCAGGTGGTGATGGTGCGAGACGAGATCACACCGTCGATACAGGGTTTCGCCCGTGTCCCCCCGGACGCTGTCGATCTCGCCGGTATCGGCGAGCGCCCTGAGTTGGCTGTAGATCGTGGCCAGGCCCACCTTCTCTCCCGCATCCTTCAGACGCGCATGAAGATCCTGGGCACTGCTGAACTCCCCCGTTTCGGCCAGCAACGCCGCCACCGCCCGCTTCTGACGAGTCATGCGCGATCCCCTGGTCGCCTGACCCCCGCTGGATGCCCCTGCGTCCGACTCTGCCTGTGCGCGAGTTGTCACTGATGCTCCTCTTGGCGACTAAGCGCAATGTTACTCATGACAGTTCCAGCTAAATCCCTCCGAATGCGCGTCGGCGGCCGCCTCCGATTCAGAGTCGGTCCCGTTCTGGGGCAGCCTGGCCGCCCCCACTCGGTGGCACGGTCAGGGTGAGGAGCGTGCTCTGCGGTGAGCACATCCCGGCCCGGGCACGCTCAGGCCTCCCGCTGCCACGGGCAGCACCGCCATCTGACCACCGGCGACAGCCAACGAACGACCCGGTGATCTGGGCTCGGTCTTGGCCGGCCCTATACCCCGGCGCCCAGTCGCGGAATGAACTGTCGGAGTTTGCCTGCCGCCAACCGTTCGAGCCGACCCACGGCCTCGACGGTGACCTCCGGATCGGCAAGCCCTGCCGTCCGCAACGTCCTCGCCACCCGCTGCCTGATCTGGTCGACGTCCTCGGGTCGGTCCGTGACCACCTTGACCGATACTCCTCGCGCCGTTTGCCTGACCTGATATTCGGTGACATGACGTTCATCATGGAGCTCCAGTCGGAGGACCATGGGATGCACCTTGACGTCGTCGTCGTACTCGAACATGTTGTCGGCACGGCCCGTCAGGTCGGATATGCGGCGGTGGGCGGAGCCACATGGACAGGAGCTATCGAGAAGGGTCAACCCGTCGGCGATCTCGAAGCGGATGAGGGGTTGGGTGCGGTTGTACAGATTCGTGAGGTACAGCTTGGCCGCCGGCTCGCCCGGAGGCACCGGTCGACCGGCGAGGTCGACCGGCTCGATGATGACGAGGTCGTCAGGCAGATGCATGGCCCGTCCCGAGGGACAGGAGAAGGCGTGGGCCCCCTCGACCACGGCCCAGGAATCGTCGATCTCCACCCCCCACAGATCGCGCACGGAGACTCGGGTCCTCTCCATGAGCAGCTCACCACCGCTCTCCACATAGAGAGGGGCTATCTTCAGTCGACCCTCCTGCGCTTCGCGTACGACCAGGTCCAGGGCCGACGGATACCCCATCAACAGTTCGGGCTGGGTGGCGTTGAGGCCACGGACGACCTCCGCCACCGGGAGCGTCATGGGTAAATGGTGCAGCGAGTCACCCGGCTCGGCCAGAAAAGAGCGCATGACCTTTGTCAGGTGGGCTCCCTCTCCGGCGAACAGGCTGGCGGTGGCCTCTCCCGAAGGGCGGGGCATGTTGTCGGCCATCCCTAGACGCGAGCGACTCTGCATGAGAGCCAGGGTTGTCCATTCGTCCCAGTCGTAGACGAAGACACCACGTCGGCCACTGGATCCTGACGACGTCACCGCATGAAATCGATCAAAGAGATAGGGGTGACCGTCCACGTGTTCGACATGATCCTCGACCACCTCGAGAGTCAGTCGAGGGTCGGTCACAACCCAGGAGAACTCGGACATCAGCTTGTCCTTGGTCATCACCGGTAGTGACACCAGCTGCGCCTCTGTGAAGTGAGCGGTGTCGATCCCCGCCAGCCGCTCGGCATGGAACGGGGACCGCTCCACAGCCCATGCCAACAGGTCGCGCAGTTTCGCTTGGCGCTCGGCTGCCAGCCGCTCCCTCGACCACTTCAGCCTCTTGGCATGGACCAAGACGCCGGCGGCGACATCATCACGGTGTGTGCGTCTGAGCTCCTCGTTCCGAACCGATCTGTTCACTGAACTCCTCACTGGCTCAACATGGACACTAAGAATGGTCCGGTGCATCAGGCACACGCTGTCGACGTGTCCCGGCTACCGCTGATGTCGTGGTCACTGCTTCATTGACGCGGACACACAAATAGTTCTGCTTTTCGTAGAGCAACCGCCAGCGATCGCTCAGCGCCCGGTGGCTCGGCGGAACAGCGCTTTCGGCGTGGACGATTTCACAGCCTTGTGCGGCAGCGTCCACCATGCGAAAAGATGAGATGGCCTGCCGCAACTTGCGACCTTGGTACCGAGGATGTGTCGCATCGAAGCCGAGCCAACCCAGTCCGTCACCGACGAAAAGTGCTCCGGTGGCGACGAGCCGATCTGCATCGAAGACGCCATAGTGCTGGACGCCGTCACGACCGACGGTGGCCCCGAACCACGCCGCCATGGACACGGGCATATTCCATGCGCCCCAGGCGGCGACGTTGACGGCGGTGAGCGCGTCTGCGTCGGAGGGCCCGAGCCTCCGCACTTCGATATCCGACGCAGCCGCCGGCGGGTGCTCCGCCCTGCGCCACATCTTGAAGGTCCCCGCCGCCTCACAGGCCAGATCCCGGTTCGTGATCCACCCGGCCAGTTCGGAAGGGCGGGCGAACGGAGTCACCTCGATCCGGAAGTTCCGTTGCCCGTGCTCCTCGTAGAAGCAACAGATAGCTTCGAGGTCCTCTGATCGGGCCGGCGCGTCCACGCCGAGGGCAATGACCCGGTTGATGTCACCCCTGTCCACAGCACACAACGCGAAGAGCGGCAGCGGCCCCGACCGGTCGATCACGGCGTCCAGAGGATTGCCCGGAAGAGCCGCCACGGCATCCACAGACGTCGCCCACACGGCGAGCTCGTGCTCTTCCATCCGCTTGGCCAGCTCAGACAGTTGTCGATCCACACCGTCTCCGTTGTCCCGATCGTTCTTGTCTCTCGGACTTTGCTCTGCGGTCGCTGCGTCGAACGCCCCTGGGCGCCCGTCGATCACGGTCACCCACCCTGGAGTGTCCTCCCTGGTCACCGTCGTCCCGCGCCTCTCGGAGCCGTCGGACGGATACGGGCCATATCGGACCGTTGGCCCTGGATCTGAAGGCCGCCCGCTCCGGGCCGACCGGCCCTGACGACGGGCCCCGAGAAAGAGCCCCAGAACGGTGGCGGCGCCCCTGGCAGAGGTGGTGGTGAGCGGCGGGGGCTAGCCGCGGTACAGGGTGGCCTTGGTGACCGGTGTTGCGATCGTGAGCGGTGGGAGCCGGGGATCGGGTCCGCCACGGCAACCCTCCTGGCCGAGAGGGGCTGGACGTCGCCGTCGGGTCCTCCGGCAGTCCAGGCGGCGCATTCGGTCGCAGCCGGATGCCCGTTCTTCGGCCGCCGAGCGATCACCGTGCCCGTCGACGTCTCGTCGCAGGAGGCGGTGGTGCCGCTCTCTCCGCTGTCGACCAGGAGGTCGGGCCGGCGCCGGCTCTGGTCAACTGCGCCGGCATCGTCGACCAGAAGGCCCGCCTGGTCGAGATCACCGCCGCCCGCATCCAGCACATGTTCTTCTGTCAGTGTCCTCCGCTCTTTCTTCGATGCTCGAGAGGCGGTCCGGAGGGTCGAGCAGAGCGGCGGATCCCGAGGTGCCATCGTCAACCTGTCGTCAGCGGCATCACGCCTCGGAAATCCCGGGCGAGTCCTTTGACTATGAGGCGTCGAAGGGTGCGATCGACACCATGACGATTGACCGGAGCGCTGATCGACGTGAGGGGGGGGCCGGTCGGCCGCCTATCGACCGAGTGGTGGATCGATGGCCGATCGAGCACGATGAGAGCATGCAGATCCAAGGAGATGATGTGTCGGAATCGTCACCTGTGGCGGCGGACCCCCGCCCCTCTGGGCCCTGGTGGCAGACGGGGTTGCTCTATCAGATCTACGTGCGCTCGTTCGCCGACAGCGACGGCGACGGCATCGGAGATCTGCGCGGTGTCATCGACCGGCTCGACCATCTGTCGTGGCTCGGCGTGGACGGAATCTGGCTGAGCCCTGTCACCCCGTCCCCCAATGCCGATTGGGGCTATGACGTGGCCGACTACTGCTCGGTGCTCCCCGAGTACGGCAACCTCGACGATCTCGACGAACTGGTGGCGTCGGCCAATGGCCGGGGGATCCAGGTCCTGATCGATCTGGTTCCGAATCATACGAGCGATCGTCACCCCTGGTTCGTCGAGTCTCGGTCATCGAAGGACGCCGGTCGGCGGGAGTTCTACGTGTGGGTCGACCCGAAGCCGGACGGGTCGCCACCCAACAACTGGGTGGGGTGCTTCGGGGGCCCGGCGTGGACGTTGGACGAGACCACCGGGCAGTATTACCTCCACAACTTCCTTCCCGAACAACCCGACCTGAACTGGTGGTCCGGCGATGTCCGCGCCGCCTTCGACGACATCCTTCACTTCTGGTGGGACCGCGGCATCGCCGGCTTTCGGATCGACGTCTGCAACATGATCGTGAAGGATGCGCAGCTCCGGGACAACCCCCCCGCCACCGAGGACGATCCGTTCATCATGCAGATGTTCGGCCAGCGCCCCCTGTACACGAGCAATCGACCCGAGGTCCACGACGTTCTGCGCCACTGGCGTCAACAGGCCAACGGGTACGACCCGGCCCGGGTGCTCCTGGGCGAAACCAATGTCGAGGCGCTCGAAACGTTGGCGACCTTCTACGGCAACGGCGACGACGAGCTGAGCCTCAGTTTCAACTTTCCCTTCATCGAATCGCCGTTCGAAGCCGGTCCCCTGCGTGCCATCGTGGAGAGGACCGAGGACCTCCTGCCCTCCGGGTCGTGGCCGGTGTGGACGGGATCGAACCACGATGTCTCGCGGCTCGCCACCCGGTGGGCCGGTGGGCACCCCGGCAAGGTGCGGTCGGCGTTGCTCATGCTCCTGACCTTGCGCGGCACCCCCGTGCTGTATCAAGGCGACGAGATCGGCCTGACCGACGCGGAGCTCGCCCACGACCAGATACTCGACCCCGTCGGCCTGCGGTTCTGGCCCGCCTACAAGGGCCGGGACCCGGAACGGACGCCGATGCCGTGGACGGCAGGTCCGAACGGGGGCTTCACCGCCCCCGGGTCGACCCCCTGGTTACCCATGGGCGACTCCTCGACGTGCAACGTGGCCGATCAGCGCCACCAACCCGGCTCCGTCCTCCAATTCGTACGGGACGTGGTGGCGCTGCGACGTGTGTCCCCCGACCTGGTGTCGGGTGGCTACCGGTCCCTGGAGTCTCCCGATGTGGCATGGGTGTGGCGGCGCGGGGCCAAGACTCTCGTGGCCCTCAACCTCTGCGACGACCCGACGGAGATCGCTGTGCCGGCGACGAGCAGTCGGATCGCCGTCGGCACCGACCGGTCCCGAAACCGCGGCACGGTCACCGGCGCCATCACTCTCGGACCCTGGGAAGGCGTCGTCCTCGTCGAGACGGCGTGACCGGCGACGACAGCCGTCGTCAACGTCAGCTCGCTGCCAGAGCCTCCGACACCAATCCGGCGATGACCGTCGGCTGCTCGAGATAGGGGAGGTGCGCCATTCCTCGGAGCACCCGGTGGCGACCCCGGGGTAGACGCCGGGCCAGCTCCCGGCTTCGGGTCACCAGGAATGAGACGTCGAGGTCACCACAGGCGACGGTCGTGGGAACCTGCACCTCGTCCAGACGGCTCCAGGCGTCGATGCCGCTGGCGCCGGCATCCTCAGAAGTGTCGTGGCGGAGGATCAGCTCATTCATCGCCAGCGCCAGTACTCGTGCCTCGCCTCCGACCCGACCTTCTGGCCCGGCTGGACCGTCGAGCCACAACGTGGTCTCCGCACGGTTGACCTCACCTACATCCTTCGCCGCGATCGCCCGAGAGATGCGCTCGACGAAGGGCTGGATCTCTGTATCGAACTCGGGTTCGGGAGCCCCACTCACTGCGGGCCAGCAATACCAGGCCCTCCACCCGTTCTGGCGCCACCAGAGCGGCGTCCAGGGCCAGCCCACCACCCATGGAGCTGCCCACCAGCCAAGCCGTATCGGCCTCGACCTCATCCAGGACGGCGCGGAGATCGTCCACGTGCGAGAACGGAGCCAGCGACGGGTCGGAGTCCCCGTGGCCACGTCGGTCGTAGGTCACCACCGTCGCCAGACCCTCGAACTCTGGCGTTACTTCCCGCCAGCTGCGGCGGTCCGCCACCCCGGCGTGCAAGAGGACCAAAAGGCGATCGCCGCCCGACCAGCGTTCACCGAAGAGCTGAGAACCCCCTCGGTC
Source organism: Acidimicrobiaceae bacterium (assembly GCA_003131945.1). The sequence goes on along the minus strand of PKWD01000450.1, from coordinate 2,004 downwards.
CACGACGATCGGCTCGCTCACGGCTTCTCATCCTTGTCGTCTGCGAATCACCCCGCAACGGCCATCGGCGCTCGGACCTTCGGGCGCTGCCTGTTCACCACCGACCTCGACGGACGTCGATATTGTGCGGACGGTGACCGGCACGCCTGGCTCCGCCGAGCTCCTGGCCTCCATGCCGTTGGCCGTCGTCTGCGGCATCGAAGTGGGCGAGGCCTCGGCCGATCACCGGCACGCGCGACTGGTCGGCAGAACGATGGGCGATCGCAGGTACCCTGCACGGCGGCATCATCGTGACGCTGGCCGACACCCTGACTGGATTCTGCGCATTCCTCAATCTGCCCGAGGACGGCAACGTCTCATGGGTCAGGAAGACCAGAGTTCGCAACGCATAGGACCACCGGGACGCAACGTTCTCAAGCGTCCCTGGTCATCATCCGCCAAGCGCCGAGGGCGGTCCAGACCACCACCCAGCCGACGATGACGCAGACCGCCACGGTGATCGACTCGGGGACAAGTTGGGCTCCCCCCTCTCCGGGCCCGCCCCCGCCACCACCGCCGAAGGGGAGCGGCAGCCCACCCGGTTCGATGTGGGCGGTGGCCAGGCCCACCACGCCGCGCTCCAGGTTCACCAGATGGGGGATGCGGTGGGTGGACACGATGGGCGTGAGGATGAGCTCGAGCACGATCAGCAGGACCACCGACACCGTCCGCTGCCCGGTGAGCGACGCCAGGCCGAGGCCGACGATGAAGCCGATGGCCGCTTCCAGCTCCAGCCACAACCCGGTCTTGATCATCAGCGAGTTCGACGGGTACAGGAATTCCTGGCGGTAGCCCCCGTAATTCTCTTGGGCGATCTGGGTGGCCTCAGTCCTGATGGCACCGGGCGACAGTGGCGTGGGGGCGGAAGCACCGGGGGCCCCCTTGAAGACCTGGCCGCCGGGGCCGGAGGAGACGGGCCCGCCGCCGCACCGGAAATTCGCGGGCGTGGGGCCGGGGTAGGGCAGGTCGCAGAACACGGCGTTCGGATGGTCGACCGCCCATGTCTCCAGTCCGGTGAGCGACAGGTGGGCGGGAATATTGGCCCCGTCGTAGCTGATGGTGGTGGGGGCGGCGAAGACACAGACGGTGCACACGATGATGAAACCGACCGCCACCAAGGGCACGATGATGGCCAGGCCGGCCGGTATCCGGGCCATGTACAGCGCCAGCCGGGAGCGGCCCGTCACCACCAGGTGCCGGAACATCCCTTCGCTCAAGTCGACCGATCCGGCCGTGCACCCCAGGGTGGCGGCGACGATGAAGCCGAAGACGTACATCACACCGGCCACCAGATTGGTGAAGATGTCGTACCCACCGGCGGGACCGTAGGAATGCGGTGCGAAGGCGTGGCCCAGCAGTCGGATGACGAGGAAGATGGTGGGGATACCGATGTTCACCACAACGAGAGCGATCATGAGCCCCCGTCGTTTGCGCAGTTCCATCAATCGGGTGGTGATCATGGCGCCGGTGGGGATCCACGATCCCCGACGGTCGTTCGATGCCATCGCCGGCACGGGGGCGGGTGCGCTCACTTCGGTCATCGTCGTCATTCGGGAGCCCCCAGTCGACTGGTGACTTGCAGGAACCAGGACTCGAGGGAGGCCTGGACGGGCTGGAGCCGGTACACCGATACTCCGTTCTCCACCAGCACGCGGTTGATGTCGGCGATGACGTCGCGGTCGGTGCCGGCTGGCAAGGTGAGGTCCACTCCCAGCGGGCCGACCTGGATCGCCGACCCGGCCACGCGGTGGTCGAGCAGGGTGCGGGCCCGATCGGGCTCGGAGCATTCGACGGTCAGGGTCTGCGCCGTCCCCGCCAGCAGTTCGGCGATCGGGCCCTGGCGGATGATGTTGCCCCGGTCCACGATGGCCACCGCATCACAGGTGCGCTCGACCTCGTCGAGAAGGTGCGATGAGAGCACCACCGTGCGGCCCTCGGCCACCAGCGACAGGATCATGTCGCGCA
>PKWD01000465.1 GCA_003131945.1 Acidimicrobiaceae bacterium | reverse complement strand
CGGCCACGGCCGGGTGGGCGTGTCCGAGCGATGTCACGGCCAGTCCGCCCAGGAAGTCGAGATAGCGGCGCCCGTCGGTGTCCCACAGGACGGTGCCCTGGCCGCGGACGAAAGTCACGGGGGGCTCGGCGTAGGTGTGCATCAGCGCGCTGCGGTCGAGCGCGCCGGCAAAGACCGCTTCGGTGGTCGGCGTCATTGGGTGTCCTCGTCGGTGGGGGCGGAGCGAAGTGAAGAGCCGACGTCGGTGGACACCATGGTGCCCACCCCCTCGTCGGTGAAGATCTCGAGCAGCAGGGCGTGGGGAACGCGGCCGTCGAGGATGTGGGCGCGGGCGACGCCGGCCCGGATGGCCCGTGTGCAGGCCTCGACCTTGGGCACCATGCCCGCATTCGCCGCTCCGGATTCGACCATGGCCTCGAGCTCGTCGACCGACACGGTCCGCAACATCGTGTTCGGATCATCGGGGTCGGCTCGCACTCCCGAGACGTCGGTGAGAAAGACGAGCTTCTCGGCCTGCAGGGCGGCGGCCACGGCGCCGGCCACGGCGTCGGCGTTGATGTTGTAGGCCNNACGACGGGGATCAGTCCCTGCGCCAACAGTCGGGCGATGAGCGAGGGGTCGACCACCTCGACATCGCCCACGAAGCCGAGCTGGCCCGGTCGGGCCACGGCCGTGATCAGGTTGGCGTCCTCACCCGAGAGACCGACGGCCAGGGCACCGTGGACGTTGATGACCGAGACGATCTCCCGGTTCACCTTGCCCACGAGGACCATGCGGGCGATCTCGAGGGTCTCGGCGTCGGTCACCCTCATCCCGTCACGGAACTCGGGCACCTTTCCCAACCGGGCCATCATCGAACCGATCTGGGGACCTCCGCCGTGGACGACGANNGCATGCCCACCGAACGCATGAGGACGACGTCCTCGGCGAACTGGGCCAGCGCGGCAGCATCGGCATCGGCGTCGTCGGCCGCGTCACCGGCGCGGGCGTTGCCGCCGTACTTGACGACGACGATCTTGCCCCAGAAGCGAAGGATGTAGGGCAGCGCCTCGACGAGGATGGCCGCCTTGGCCGCCGGGGCGTCGGTGGTCACCGTCACGGTCATGACCCCGTCCCTCTCATGACACTGTCCCGCTCATGAGGTGGTCCGGTTCTCGTCGATGTACCCGTGACCGAGATCGACGCCCATCACGGCGGCGGTGCCCGTCCCCAGTCCGAGATGGCAACGGATCTCGACATGGGCCAGGGCCATGTGCATCCGGACGGCCTTGTCGTCGTGATCGGCGGCCACCCCTCGGCGACACACCACGGTGTCGCCGTAGGCGACTTCGACGCGGCCCATGTCGAAGGCCACGCCGGCCGAGCCGAGTTCACTCACCACCCGTCCCCAGTAGGGGTCTTCACCGTTCAAGGAACACTTGACCAGATTCGAATCGGCCACCTTGCGGGCGGCGCGATGCGCCTCGTCGTCGGAGCCGGCGCCGGCGACGATNNCCCGCCTTCGGCGTCGGCCGCCATCATGCGGGCCAGCGCCTGGCACGCCTCGGTCAACGCGTCCACCAACGCCTCGGGATCATTCGGGGTCTCGGCCCGGCCGCTGGCCAGAACGAGGACGGTGTCGTTGGTGGAGGTGCAGCCGTCGACGGTCATCCGGTTGAAGGTGGCGTCGACGGCTGCGACCAGTGCAGTCTTCAGTTCAGCCGGCTCACAAGCGGCGTCGGTGGTGAGAACGGCGAGCATGGTCGCCATATTGGGGGCGAGCATGGCCGCCCCTTTGGCCATGCCGCCGACAATGAATCCCCGACCCTGGACGACGATCTCCTTGCGCACGACGTCTGTGGTCATGATGGCGGTGGCCGCTGCTTGGGCGGCGACCCGTCCGGCGGCCCGGGCCGTCACGAGGGCGGGGATGCCCGACTCGATGGGCGTCATGGGCAACGGGATACCGATGAGCCCGGTCTGGCAGATGAGCACGTCGGTGGTGGCCACCCCGAGGCCTTCCCCCACCAGGGCGCACATGATCTGGGCGTCGCCCAACCCGCGCTCCCCGGTGGCGGCATTGGCGTTGCCGCTGGAGATGATCACGGCCGCCGCCTGGCCACCGGTCTCGTCGAGATGGGCCCGACTGAGTGACACCGGTGCGGCCGCCGCCAGGTTGCCGGTGAAGACACCGGCGGCCGGAACCGGACGTCCGTCGTCGGTGGCGACGAGAGCCAGGTCGGGCGCCCCCGACGCCTTGATCCCACACGCCAGTCCGGCGGCTACGAACCCCTGGGGGGCGTTCACGCTCATGGATAGACGCCCACCGTCGAGAGACCCATGGTCTCGCTCCATCCCTTGATGAGGTTGACGCACTGCACGGCCTGACCCGACGCCCCCTTGCCCAGATTGTCGAGCGCACAGAGAAGAAGGACCCAACCGGTCCGTTCGTCGACCCGCGCCGTCAGGTGCGCGGCGTTCGATCCGAAGGTGGCCTTGGTCGACGGCGACATCTCGGACACGACCACGAAGGGGGCGTCGGCGTAGGCGTCGCCGAGGATCCGAAGGACGTCATCGGTCGTACACGAACCGGTCGGTCGGGCGTAACAGGTGGCGAGGATTCCCCTCGTCATGGGGGCGAGATGCGGTGTGAAGATCACCTGGGCCCCGGTGGCCTGCTCGATCTCGGGTGTGTGGCGGTGGTTCAGGAGGCCGTAGGCGGTGAAGTTCTCGTCCACGGTGGCGAAGTGCATGGTCGGCGACGGGGTGCGACCGGCCCCCGATGTCCCGCTGGCCGCGTCCACCACCACTCCGGTCGGGTCGATGGTTCCGGCCCGCACGAGTGGCGCCAGCGCCAGCGCCGCCGCCGTCGGGTAACAGCCCGGCGCAGCGACCAGTTCGGAACCGAGGAGCCCGGCTCCGAACAACTCGGGAAGCCCGTAGGCGAATCGGCCGAGCAGGCCCGGCGCCTCGTGCTCGGAGCCGTACCAGGTCGGATAGGCCGCCGGATCGTGCAGCCGGAAGTCGGCGGCCAGGTCGACGAGAAGGCCGACGCGGCCGACCAGAGCGGGGGCCAGGCGCTGGGACTCCCCGTGGGGCAGGGCCAGGAAGACGACATCGAGCCCGTCGAGGTCGTCGGCCACCACCTTCGAGAAGGCGAGAGAGCCGTAGGCCCCGGCCAGGGACGGATAGAGCGAAGCCACCGGCTGCCCGACCTGGCTGTCGGCCCCGGCCACCACCACGTCGAGCTCGGGATGGCCCGCGCAGAGCCGCAGGAGCTCAGCCCCGGCGTACCCCGATGCTCCGTCGATCCCTACCATCATGGCGCAATACTATACAGATACCTGCATACTCATGCGCCAATCACCTCTTGAAGGCGATCGGCAGCGGACGTACGATTTGGGCAGTAAGAAGTCCGCTCTGGACCTCGGCGCCCACTCCTGCCAGCTCACTACATCTGTCTGGGATGGCGCGGCACCCCGGGGAAATCCGCCGGGGTGTCCTCGCGAAAGAGCAGGTCACTCGTCTGGTTCGGTTCGCCCCAGCACCTGGCGAAGCCCTGGCCGCCGATCGTGATGTCCCCCGGATGCGCTTTCGATCCGACATCCTTGCCCGACATCGGGCGACCAGGCCACCGACCGGTTCCAGACCACTCCTTGCGCCTTTTCATTACTTTCCATACCCTGTTACTCATGACCGAGAGCGAAGTGTCGCACGTCCTGGAAGGGACACCCGGGTTCGCCGACCGGTACCTCGAGCTGGTCGAATGGGCCGACGGTGATCCCGGTGGGGCGGCCGTGTTCGCCGAGCTCGCCGACTACGTAGCCGCCCTACTGGCGGAGCTCGAACACTTCCGTCCCACGCTCGAACGGTGCCTGGCCGGAGTCGAAAAGGTGGCCGAGTACTCGGAGGACGCCGAAGAGCTCGTCATCTGGTCGTTCTTCGACAACCTGTCCCCCGACGACGTCCGGCGGCTCGAGCCATGGCTCGGACCTCGCACCCGGGCTCTCCTCGACGAGGTCGATCAACTCCCATCACCATCCGAATCGCACCGGGTTATCTGACTCCACCGTGATAATTTCGACCTAATGCGCGTCCTCATCACCGGAGGCGCCGGCTTCATCGGATCGCATCTCGCTGACCACCTCTTGGAGAGTGGCCATTCGGTCATCGCCCTGGATGACCTTTCTACCGGCCGCTACGGCAACATCGAGCATCTTCTGGGCCGACCCGACTTCGAGTTCGTCCTCGGATCGATTCTCAATCCGGACGTCGTCGATGACGTCGTCGGGCGCTGCGAATCGGTNNGGCGTGAGGCTCATCGTCGATCAACCGCTACGCAGCCTGGCCACGAACATCCGTGGATCGGAGATCGTCTTCGAGAAGGCCAACAAGTACGGAACCCGTATTCTCGTGACCTCGAGCAGCGAGATCTACGGCAAGAACCGGTCGGACCGGCTGCACGAGGACGACGACCGCATCCTGGGCTCCCCGCTGAAAAGCCGCTGGGCGTACTCGGAGGCCAAGGCCATCGACGAGATCCTGGCCTACACGTACTGGAAGGAGAAAGGCCTCCGGTCCGTCATCGTCCGGTTGTTCAACACCGTCGGGCACCGCCAGACCGGTGCCTACGGCATGGTCATCCCGCGGTTCGTCGCCCAGGCCCTTCGCAACGAGCCCATCACGGTCTACGGAGATGGCACTCAGACGCGTTGCTTCTGTTACGTCGGTGAGATCGTCCAGGCCCTGGCCGCTCTCATCGACCACCCCGATGCCTGCGGCCGTGTCTTCAACCTCGGTTCGGATGAGGAGGTGTCGATGGCCAAGCTGGCCGAGATCATCTGCGAGGAGACGGGCTCCCGCTCGAAGATTCGCTACGTGCCCTACGAAGAGGCCTACGAACAGGGATTCGAGGACATGGCGCGCCGCGTCCCCGACACAACCAGAGCCCGAGAGCTGGTGGGCTTCCAGCCGACCGTCGGTCTGCGGGAGATCATCCGCCTGGTGGTAGAGGAGCAGAGCCTCGGGCTGTAGTCGTCGCCAAGAGACGTCAAGAACTGCCTCTGCCTCTATTTCGCGAGATGGCGTGAGCCTCCGAAATTCGCTTGACGGAGACAGGTCAGAAGTGGCCGGCGCCAGCCAATGATGTCCAGCACACCGAGAGCTTTACTTCCCTCTCGGTGGCGGAGTTGTCATCGACCGGCAATGCTTTTGACAGGAATAAGCGCTGCCTAGGCCCGCGATCTCTTGATCCTCAGATGATTCGTGGCATTCCAGGAACCTCCGACTGAAGTCCAGCGGGCGTCGGCTGAACTGGTGTTTCTCTCCAGCTACCCACCGAGCTCTAAGGCTCACTCCACACCGCTCGCGGTACCGGCCTTGCGCGCGCAGTAAATGCACCCTCGCTATTGTGCACGTCCATGGGTGCTCCATTCCCGTTTACCGGTCACAACATCGTCCTCCCTGATGGCGAGCAAACTGCGCCAGATCTTGGGCACATCTTGGAGGACAGTGGAACGTGCCAGGCGGCGTTGCGAACCTTGCGGATGCTCTATCCCGCCGAACAGCGCGCGACCAAGAGAATCATCGATCTTGGTTGCCTGGAAGGGGGATATGCGGTCGCGTTCGCTCGCGCAGGGTTTGAAGTACTCGGCTTGGAGGCACGCTCGATCAACTTCGCCAAGTGTCTGTACGTGGCAAGCAAAACTGATCTGCCGAACATGACCTTCGTCCAGGACGATGTCAGGAATCTCGAGTCGTATGGCACGTTCGACGTAGTCTTCTGCTCAGGCCTCCTTCAGCACTTGGACAATCCGGTCGACTTCATTCGCACGATGTCACGCTGTACCCGGCGGGCGCTCATCCTCAACACGCACTATGCAGCCCTCGAACTTCCACCAAGAAACGATCTCGCATCTAATCTTTCGCCGATGACGACGCACCTGGGGGTCTCCGGCCGGTGGTACCAGGAGTACACCGACGACGCCACCCAGGAGGTCGTGGAGGGAGCCGTCTGGTCAGCGTGGGGCAACGCTCGATCGTTCTGGATCGAGAAGTATCACCTGCTTCAGGCGCTGCGCGAAGCGGGTTTCCCTGCCATCTATGAGCAGTATGACCACCTAGACCACTTGGTGAAAGATATCGGTGACTTCTCGCCCAGCATGTTGCGCGGCACGTTCATAGCGGTGAAGGAGTGAGGCGGCCGAGCACAACCCTGCCTTTGTGAGCGAGGCTGTGGGCTTGCCCCGGTTTGAGGGACATTCACCATCAAGTGGTACAGCGCCGGAGGGCATGCCCATTTTCCGAGGCCAAGAAACAGAAGAAGCCCGGCGCCAGTCGCGTCTCAGATTGCCCCACCGATCCGGCGTGTCCTCCGCTCCCACTCTTTCGCTGGATCACGTTACCTCGACACCCGGGCCGCGCTTTGCCAACAAACGACGAGCCATTCGCTGGAACGGCACCTCTACGAATCGATAGGAGATATATGCCGCGCCGATTGAACCGGCAGCACCTGCACAAAAACAAACCGTAAAAGGCATTCCAGCATTGTAGAGCACGCCAATAATAAGCATTCCGACAGGAATATGAAGCAGATATAAGGAATAGCTAATATCGCCAAAGAAGACGAAGGGCCGCGGGAGCCGATCAATCTTCACTTGCATAAGTCCGATAAACGCGATTACTGCAATCAGGTACCCGGCAGCTGGCGATTGCCAGTCCGATGCCCCGAGCAATCCCGGAAATTCCACCGTGTGAAACAACACGAAGCACAACGCCAGTGCACTGATCAGTGTTGTCGCCTGAGCAACCCCAAGCTTCCGATCATGGCACAAATAGAGAACGCGACCCAAGATCAGGAAGGCCAGGTAAATGACGTAATTTTCGCCTTGATGACCTGAAGGTGAAGCTAACAAAATCATGTTGGCCAGCAGCCAAATACAGAACATGCTCCACGTGGAGCCTAATGGGCTACGACGAGAATAGCTTATGAGCGCAATCGTGATGACGTAAAACATGACCTCGATAAGAAGAGTCCACGTTTGTATCAACGCATATCCACTACCGGCCGGAAACCAATTGATCAAGAAAAAGCTCCTCAGATAAATGATGAATCCCGTGTTGGCACCAACGCCAGGAAGTACGCCCACCGTCGGAGCCCTCGGCATCTCCCCAATCGCATGAAGATGAATGGCAATCGTTTCGCATACGGNNATTGCCAGAGCTCCGGCAAGCGGAGGAAAGATTCGGAATATTCGCTTTACACCAAATTCGGTAGACGTCTCCTTAAGAGACACATGCGTGATGATGTACCCACTAACCAGAAAAAATACGATTACAGCGAGATCGCCACCGTTCTGGTAGATGTGTAAAGGGATGACTATCACCTTATCCCATAAGGTCTGTAGCTTCCAGGTCTTGTTGTAGGCGTACAACCAATAGCCCGAGAGATGCGACCACATCACCATCAGCGCTGCAATTCCACGGAGGAGATGAATAAAATGAATTGACTGACGCTGGCGGGTCAACGAGTCAGTTTCGTGACCTCCCGAGTATGGCTCGGGGGATAGATCGTTGTGCAGTAGAGAAGCCGACCCCCTCGTACCAGCCTGACCCGGCCTTGCCTTGACAGCGGAGTTCGGGCCTTTTGCAGCACTCGCGATCACTCGTGCTTTTGCTGACTCAAACTCGGCGGAAGTCAGAGCCTCCCGGTCGCGGAGCCCCTCCAGTTTCGTGACTTCGTCAGCAACGCTTTCGCTCATGGGTCAACTCCGCACGAGCTCGACGGCGTTCGTGACAAGCAAGGCTCCGTGACCGCGACACAACCAGTAACCACAACGACCCCCCCATAGCATGTTTCATTGTCCCGCAGAGAGGGGTCATTTGTCACCCCCTCCGGTCGAGCCTGCGTCTCACCCATCCAGCCGCTCGAATTGGCGTTGTCAGCTTCCAGCTGGTTGAGCCCTTGATGACCTCAATGGCCCGAAGGCTCTCGTCGGCGAGCGCCGCCCTGGAAAGCAGGGATTCCCAGTCATCGGACATCGTGCCATCTTCGTCCTGCATAGCGTTCAAGGCCTCGATTCGGCTCTGAAGCTGCAGAAGGCCCATGAGCGATCGCGCCGGGAACAACAGTGGCTGGCTATCGAGCTTGGCGATCACTGCATCTCTGGCCTGTCGCCACTCCGCATCACTGTGTATCAACTTCGAAGAATCCCCACCCTCTCCCCATTTTCTCCAAAGGGCCGTAACTTCTCCGGTGTCGGCCACTCCACACATCAGCGCTACCCGAAGCAGGACGTCCCAATCCTCAACGACGGACAGTTTCTCGTCGAACCGGATGCCGAGATCGGCGAACGCGCTACGGGGCAACGCATAGCTACAAGGTGGTGTTCGGCACTCGAGAAGGTGATCAAGTAGGTCAAATCGTTCAGGCCACGGACAGCGAGGACAGCTGGTGGTTGTGTACCCGTTACGACCTCCCAGCCAGGTAGTCGGTCGTACGTCCTGTTCGGCTGGAACACATCGGATGATTTGACCACTTGCCCGATCGGCGGAGCGTTCAAATGTCTCGACCCAGTGACCGAAAACGATGTCATCATCATCGAGGAGTGCCACATACTGACCTTGTGCCAGTTCGACACCGACGTTCAACGGACGAGACCGTCCTCCCCCGTCGACAGAAACGACACGCACCCGTCCAGAGAAGTCCTCGCCGAAGCAGTCTGCAAGGTACTGTAAATCTCCGAGCTTGTCTCGGGACACGTCATGAGCCAAAATCAATACCTCGAAGTTCTGACTCGTCTGTGCTGCTAGGGCCAAGAGCGCTTCTTGAATCGTGGCATGCCGTTTACCCTGCGTGCGCATCAAGACGCTCAGGAACGGACCCGGAGTGTTCTCGCCCACCTCAGAACTTGCCCTTTGCAGTGCGCTATACGCACGCACGAATTCGTTGACAAGTGCACCCTCACCAGCCTGAGCGCGCACCGACGACAGAAGGTCGTGTAAAGGGGTACCCCGCTGGAGCGAAATTGCATCGGCAGGGAAATGTTGGTCGCTATCTCGGAGTACGAAGTCGTTGCGGCCGATCTCGACCCACCCTGAGTCGCTCGTTGTCTTTCGTAGTCCGTCGGACGAGTAGAAGGCCACATGAGTGGAGTCGAGGATCCCGGTCTCGGTGACGTCCCACCGCCCCACGAGCAATTTCGCGCCGATNNTGGGTCACGTTCGGAACGGCAATGACAAGCGGATACCCGCCGTGGTCCGGTGCAATCGTGCCTATGCCCCGAAGGACGTCGGCACCATTCGAAAGGTGTTCCAGGGTGTCGATCATCATGACAGCGGCCAGGCCACGGCTGCCCAACTTCTTTCGCATCGTCGGCAGGGCTGCATCGATGTCCAGGAGGTCGACCTGGGCGACCTCGAATCCCCGTGCTTCGAGGTCGGCGAGACCGGACGCGTCGGCATCGAAACCGATGTAGGTGAGTCCCTCATCTCGCAAAGGTTCGGCCACGGCACCGAAGCCACAACCGACATCGATCACGACAGAGGCGTCTCGGACACGAAACTGGCGGACCAAGCTGACGACCGACTGGTAAACGGTCCCGTCGCTATAGGCGAATCGATACCGTTCAGTCATCGTACGAGAATCGATGACGGGCGTAGTTCCCGTCCTCGAAGAACTGAGCGACGCGTCCCTCAGGATCGATCGGTGTAGGTAGCGTTCCGTCATTCATCCGAGCTCGGAAGCTCTTGGCCGCCTTGCGATGACCCGAGATGGGCGAGGTCGAGAATCCCCGGAGCAGGCGAGCCGCCAGCTCCGGTTGCGAGTACTTCCATGCGAGCATCATCGCGGCCTCTGCCGCGTAGTAGACCTCCGCGTCGCTCACAACCATACGACCCTCTGTGGTGAGCCGTTTATCATGGAACACCCGAGCGGTGGGTTGATGAACGACTCTGAATCCGGCTAGCCGCGTCCGCCAACTGAAATCAACGTCGTCACAGTAGAGAAAAAAGGCATCTGCGTCGAACACACCGACGGACTCGATCACCCTACGTGGGACGAGGGCCGCGGCTGTCGAGGCCCAACTCGTATCCCCGAATACCGGATCAAAGTCCTTGGGATGCTCAAGCGGGACCTGCCTAGCCTCCACGATTCCGACTCGTTCGTCCCACAGAGGAAGCGCCAACTCCAGAAGCATGTGCGGGCTCGCGAACGCGTCGGGATTGAGGAAGAGGACGAATCCCTCCTTGAATTGAACGAGAAGTCGGTTATGGCCACCAGCCGAACCGAGATTGGCGCCAAAGAAATCAAAGCTAACCTGATCGATTCCATCATTCTGCGCTGAACGCGTAACTGCCTCGAGCGAATCCACCGTCAAAGAAGGAACGCTCGAACAATCCCCGATTGCAAGGTGGACGCGACCCAANNAGCACAGTCTGGATACGAACCGACGTCAGGGGTCCAACGACTGCCGGCTCAGATCCCTCCGTGTAGGCTCGGGAAGATTGACCCGTCTCTCCCTCGAGAGTCACGACGTCACCTCATCATCGATCCATTCGAAGAGGGCTCCTAGCCCGTCCGAAAGTTCCCACTTCGGTTGATAGCCCAAAAGAGATTGTGCTGGCGCGATGTCCGCACACGCTGCCCGGACATCACCATCACGGAATCGTCCACTGACGACGGGAGCTGGAGCTCCATAGTGGGCAGCGATGGCATCGGCCAGCCCTTTGATAGTTGTAGCGTCTCCCGCTCCGATGTCGAGAACGCGCTCCGGCTCNNCCGGCTCGGGTGGTTGCGCTATAGCAGCCATAATTGCATCAACCACGTCTTCGATGAAAACAAAATCACGGAGAATATTTCCATCCTCGTACACGTCGATTGGGTCGCCTTGCTTTGCCACACGGGCGAACAACGACACAATACCTGTGTAGGAGTTCGTAAGAGACTGGCCCGGCCCATATACATTTTGCAGACGCAGCACTGACAAGGGGACACCTTTTGCGACAGCCCAAGCTGAGAGGATCATCTCCTGCGCCATTTTCGTGGCACCGTACACGCTCGTCGGCTTCGCGGGCGTGGTATCCGCTCGGTGTGGAATTGGTGAGACCTTTTCTCCCAGTGGCCCGACCGGATCCCACTGAGCGTTCTCCAAATCAAGGTGTCGCCGAGGTGGAGCCACAAACGTCTCGTCGCTCTCCGTACGCCACAACCCCTCGCCGTATACGGCCCGCGAAGACGCCAACAAGATTTGCCCAGGACTCATGCCGTGCCTGATGAAAGCGTCTACCATCTGCGAGGTTCCGAGCACATTCACCTTTACGTGACGAGTCGCCTCGTTGAGCGACTGACCCGTCCCCGTTTCCGCCGCCAAGTGGATGACCTTGTCAGGACGGACGAGCCTCAGGACCGCATCCCAATTTGCCGCGTTCGTCACGTCCACTGGAAGTAATTCGGCTTCGCTAGCGAGCCTTGGGGGTCGACCGAACCCGGCATGCACTTGGGGATGCAAGATATCGAGCAGAACGACCCGGTCGCCCGCTTGAATAAGTGCATCAGCTACTGCGCCNNTCCGCCAGTAATCAGTGTCGTCGAAGGCATGCCGGTGGTTGGGCCTCTCCTGTCTTGGTGGCCGGTGGTGCATATCACAAAACCGCATCTCGCCGACCAATTCACCACTTTAGCCCGGAGCCCACCGAATGATGGCCCTGGCGTCAACCTCTCGTACGAATCGGTTCGCCGCTGGGTGATAGGGATGGACCTCCGTTTGCCATGCGACGGTATCGGATCCTTCGAGCGGCCCCAACGATACGTCCATTTTTTGGGGGAAACGCTCGGAGCTCGGTGGAAATACGACACGTCATATGCGCCCGGTGGCGCCCGCCGACCGGTTTGCCGAGCAGAACACAACGAGACCACGGGCTGAAAGACCAGTCACACTCTTGGGTTTCGTGCGTTGCCAAGCAGGTGGACCAGACCACCGAGACCATACGTCGGTCATCCACATTCTTCATTGCGCTCAGAAATGCGATCCCGTCCAGCGCAACTATCCGGACAGTCGAAATCCTAGCCGACCAGCCGTAACCTCAAACTCCGAGTCAAGATCAACCGCGGAACGTCGAGGTAACAATCCGTCTCTAGACAAGCGGTCAAGGAAGGTCCGGTCGGCGCGGGTCAAACGCATGATTTGCTTCAAAGTTGCCTCGTCAACCGACTGCTCGTCTGCTCTCCCTTCGGTGATGTTCACTCGGTCTAGGGCCGGCCACGTCAATATCCCCAAGTGCGCGCAAATCTTAGCGAGGAAATCTTCGGAGCGAGAACTCCACTCGACGATCGACACCCGACACCGAAAGTCCTCGTAGAGAGACGAAGGGATCGATCGGCGGCCGAAGACGCTCCGGCGCGAGAGTCGGTAGCCCATTGTTTGGCGCGTGACAACGTTGTCGACAGCGGGCCACACCTCGGGGCACGAGAGAAATCTCCCAAGTGGAAGATCGGCTCTCGACATCAGTTCAGACCCCCAATCCCCCCAACTAGCACGGTCAGAATCAGATGCGCTTCTCCAGAACGTGTAAAGACTGAGCAATCGCGCGCGGGGCTCTCGGACTTGCAGCGCAAGAGAACCGCAACCAGCCCCGAGGAGCGACTTGGCTGCATAGTGGCCAATGACCACGCGATGAGCGCTGACGACATCGGCCAGGTCGGAAACATCAGTGATCGTTTCTCGATTCGGCGAGGGGACGGCGTCGGCCAACACAGTCAATCCAAAATGTGCCTCGTCGAAATACAGCGGACCGGTATAGCAGCCGGGGATTTGCCCCAGTGCGGCGCGCAAGGCCGATCCACCGCTCTTGGGGACATGTATCACACCCAATGTCCCCGCGGGACGGTTACCGGCGCTGGTCACGCGCTTCTCCTGGACCCCACGACTGCTTCAGTTCGGTCGAACATCCGACCATCGGCGCGTCGCGACAACGACCTTGGGTCGGGACCCAATCGAGGCATTGGACCATCCGCGTCGCTAGTTCGTCCGGCTGAGAACACGACGCCTAAGGCGCCTCGCCGTACGAATTGGAAACGACAGCCTCCAAATGATCAACCTCTTGATTCTCCGAGTGCGATCCTGGGCCGCCACCAGCTCCTGAATACGGGTCACCGAGTTCGCCGGGAGCAGCAGAGGCCCGGCATCGAGCTTGGCGATCACTGCCCTCCTGGCTTTGTGCCACTCCGAATGGCTGTGGACGAATGTGGATGAATCACCTCTGTCCCACTTGCGCCAAAGGGCCGTGACCTCGATGGTGTCCTCCACCCCGCTCAAGGCCGCAATTCTCAGAAGCGCGTCCCAATCCTCGAGAACGGGCAGTGCTTCGTCGAAGCGAATGCCGAGATCGGCAAACGCGCTACGCGGTATGGCGTAGCTACAAGGGGGCGTCCGGTTCTCGAAGAGGTGATCGAGCAGATCAAATCGTTCTGGCCACGGACACCGTGGCCTGCTCGTGATTTCGTAGCCTTCGCGTCCTCCTGGCCACGTCATCGGTCGCACAGATTGTTCGGCCGGCACGCATCGGATGATCCGACCACAGGCCTGATCGGCGAGCCGTTCATAGGTCGCCACCCAGTGGCCGAAAACGATGTCGTCGTCATCGAGGACCGCCACATACCGGCCTTGCGCCAGATCAACACCAACGTTGAGAGGACGAGACCGCCCGCCCCCATCCACAGGGATGACCCGCACACGAGCAGAAAACCTCTCACCGAAGCCGTCAGCCAGGTACCGCAGATTCCCGATCTCGTCTCGAGACACGTCGTGGGCCAGGATGAAGACCTCGAAGTTCTGACTCGTCTGGGCCGCCAGCGCCAGTAACGCTTCTTGAATTGTTGCTTCTCGTTTGCCCTGTGTGCGCATCAGGACGCTGAGGAAGGGGCTCGGGATTCTTGTGTCCGGGCTCGGCTCGGAGTTCGACTCGTGAAATTCATAAGCGCGCACGAACTCGCTGACGACCGCACCTTCCGAGGCCTGTGCGCGCACCGACGCCAACAGGTCGTGGAAAGGCGTGCCAGGCTGAAGTGGTAGTGCCCTGAGAGGATCACATTGGCCACTTTCTGGGACTACGACATCGTTGCTGGCGATCTGCATCCATCCGGATTCGTTCGTTGTCCTTCT
>PKWD01000195.1 GCA_003131945.1 Acidimicrobiaceae bacterium | reverse complement strand
GTTCCGAGCCGGCCCAGGGTTCGATGTTCCCGGAGTCGTGGCCGGCGGCGGGCAACGGTCATGGCGAAAGCGACGATCACGACGGGAGCCGCAACGGGCACAGCAACGGCGCCGCCGGCCGTTCCGAGGAGGACGCCGCCTACGCCGCCGCCCTGCGGGCCGCCCTCGTGGACGAGGAGAACGAGGCTCCGGAGGAGCCCGTCTTCGACCTGGCCGAATTCTCCCGCCAGATCCGCCTCCTGCCCCAACTGGCCGAGGCCCTCGACCGCATGTGGCCCCGGCTGAGCGCCGAGGAGCTCCTGCACGACCTGTTCGGATCGCCGCCACTGCTGGCCCTGGCGGCCCGGACCGTCCTCACGCCCGCCGACCAGGCCATGCTCGTCCGGGACCGGAGCTCGGCTATGGCCGACATCCCCTGGACCTCGGCCGATCTGGCTCTCATCGACGAAGCCCGGGTGCTCCTGGGCAAGCGCCGGACGCGCACCGGAGCGGGCTCCGACCCCGACGACGGTCCCCGTACCTACGGTCAGATCGTGGTCGACGAAGCCCAGGACCTCTCTCCCATGCAGTTGAGGATGGTGGCCCGACGCTCCCTGTCGGGATCGGTGACCGTCGTCGGCGACATCGGGCAGGCCACCGGCCCCTGGGCCCCCTCGAGTTGGGACGAGGTCACGGCCCATCTCCCCGGTGAGCGCCCACCGCGCCTGGTCGAGCTCACCGTCAGCTACCGCACCCCGGCCGAGGTCGTCGAGGTGGCCTCCCGGGTGCTGGCCGAGGCGGCCCCGAGCCTCCACCCCCCGCGCCCGGTCCGTCGCTCGGGCCATGAGCCGCGCTTCGTCAGTGCGCCACCGGGCGATCTGGCCGCCGCCGTGGTGGCCGCCGCCGCCGAGGCCGTGGCCGACGTCGCCCCCGGAACGGTCGCCGTCCTCGCCCCCACCTCGCTCGTCGGCGAGCTGGCCCTCTCCCTCGACGACGCCGGCTACCACGCCATCGACCCCCGCCGTGACGGCCTCGGCTCGCCCCTGAGCCTCCTGCCCGTCGATCTGGCCAACGGTCTCGAGTTCGACGCCGTCGTCGTGGTGGAGCCTTCGACCATCGCCGACGAATCGCCGCAGGGTCTGCGGGCCCTCTACGTGGCGCTCACCCGACCGACCCAGCGTCTCGTCGTGGTCCACGCGCGGCCGCTGCCCGCGTGTCTGCACCGTTGACGGCGGCCCCCTGATCCATTCGCCGGCGCGTCATCATCGGAGGACGGCCCCAGGTCCGCCACGGTGTTGGCGCGGAGGGGTCGCCGTCCGCTAGGAAAGACG
Organism: Acidimicrobiaceae bacterium; assembly: GCA_003131945.1. Next base: position 3,340 of record PKWD01000195.1, on the reverse strand, counting down.
CCGTGACGCAGGCCCTGTCGGTGGAACAGACCGCGCCCGGGCAGCGCCACGTCCCCGAACGGCCCCCCTTGTTGGCCGTCGGCGTCATGATCTGGCTCGGCTCGGAGCTGATGTTCTTCAGCGGCCTCTTCGCCGCCTACTTCACCATCCGGGCCAACTCCCATCTCCACGTGGCGTGGCCCCCGCTGGCCGGCGAGCACCTCGACTACGTCCAGGCCGGCATCTTCAGCGTCGTCCTTCTGGCCTCGAGCCCGACCTTCCAGTTGGGCGTCTGGGCCGTGGAGCGCGGGGATCGGAGCGTGGCGCGACGGTGGATCGTGACGAGTTTCATCCTGGGGGCCGCCTTCTTGTCCAACACCCTCTACGAATGGCACGACTTCGCCTCGCACAACCACGGGCCCTCGCTGAACGCCTACTGGTCGCTCTTTTTCATCATGACCGGCATTCACGGCCTGCACGTGGCCCTCGGCCTCGTGGCCATGATCTTCCTTCTCGGTCGCATGAAGGGCCAGGGCGGCGACCCCGGTGAGACCAACGTCTATCAAGCCGTCGGCTACTACTGGCACTTCGTCGACTTCATGTGGATCGCCATCTTCAGCTGCCTCTTCCTGTTCAAGTCGGGTTGATGACTGAGGAGAAGAACACAGAGATGACCACCAACACGAAGCGGCGCCGGCTCTACTACCTGCCGGCTCTGCTCGTGATCGGGGTGGCGGTGGTGGGTTTGCTCAGTCCCGGCGCCACCACCCACACGGCGTCGGCCTCCACCAGCACCGGGGCGATCAACGCACTCCAGCCACCCAATCCGATCAAATATCAGAAACTGCCCACGTCGTACATCGTCCCCGGTGAGCAGTTGTTCCTGGCCAACTGCGCCAGCTGCCACGGCGTCGACGGGACCGGGGGCGCCGTCGGGGTGCCCCTGGTGGGCGTCGGTCCGGCCACAGCCGACTTCTGGGTGGGCACCGGGCGCATGCCGCTCGGCAACATCGCCCAGCAACCGGTGCAGAAAACGCCGCGGTTCGGTCCCAAGGAGATCCTCGAGATCGCCGCCTTCGTCGGGTCGCTCGGCCCCACCCAGCCCGGATACCCCCCCGGCATCCCCGTGGTGAACCTGAAGAACGCCAACCTGTCCGAGGGCAACGACATGTTCGTCCTCAACTGCGCGGCCTGTCACACCATCACCGGGTCCGGCGACGCGCTGGCCGACGGGTTCTCGGCGCCCACGCTGCACAAGGCCACCCCCGTGCAGGCCGTCGAAGCCATGCGCACCGGACCGTCCAACATGCCCCACTTCGGTCCCGGGCAACTGAGCAACGCGCAGGTGGCCGACATCGTGGCGTACGTGACCGGGCCCATCCAGCACCCCAACAACGCCGGGGGGATCGGGCTCGGCGGCATCGGCCCCGTGGCCGAAGGCTTCATCGGGCTCTTCATCGGCGTCGGTGGCCTCATGCTCGTGGCCTTCTGGATCGGGGACCGGACGTGACCGACCACGAAACCGAGACCACCACGAAGACGCCCGTGCCCTACCCGGTGGCGCGGTTCGACGATCCCCACATGCTGCCCCTGGCCAAGAACCCCCGCCGGGCCGAGCATGCGGTGGCCCTCTTCCTCCTCATCGGTGTGGCCGGCTTCTGCGCGTACGGCGCTCTCTACTGGGTCGGTGGTCAGACGCAGTGGGAGGGGGTCTTCTTGGGGGTCGGCCTGTTCGGCTTCGGGTTCGGTTTGTCGGCCTGGGGCAAGTACCTACTCCCCCAGGGACCCTTCGTGGAGGACCGCCACCCGTTCGCCTCGAGCGAGGCCGACGTCGAGGCCATGACCGCCGCCGTGGTCGACCGGGGCACGATGGTGGTGCGCCGCCGGGGATTCCTGGGCGGCCTGTTGGCCGCCGGGTCCGGGATCATGGGGGTCGTCCTCGTCTTCCCGCTGCTGCGTTCGCTCGGACCTACCCCGGGCAAGGCCCTGGACCGGACCAACTGGAAGGCCGGGAGCTTCCTGGTCGACATCACCGGCCGCCGCATCCACCGGGCCGACATCGAGTTCGGCGGCTTCGTGACCGTGTTCCCCGAGGGCTTCACCGACCCGACCGACCAGGCCGTGGACCAGACCGTCCTCATCCGGCCCCGCAGCGAGCCCTGGCCGAAGCCCCGCGCCCGTGCCACCTGGTCGCCTGACCAGTACGTGGCCTTCTCCAAGGTGTGCACGCACGCCGGATGCCCGGTCGGCCTCTACCAGGAGGCGCTCTTCCAACTGCTCTGCCCCTGCCACCAGTCGCTGTTCAACGTCCTCCAGGGGGCGAGACCCGTCTTCGGTCCCGCCCCCCGCCCGCTGCCGCAGCTTCCCCTGTACATTGACGACAACGGTTTCCTTCATGCCCAGGCCGGCTATGACCAGCCCATCGGGCCGGGGTTCTGGGAGCGGTCGTGAGCACCACCACCCCCACCGGCATGTCCACCACGGCGGCGGGCAACGGCGCCGCCAACGGCACGACCGCCACCAAGACGAAGCCCGTCGACGGCACCATCCGCTGGTTGGACGACCGCCTCGGTGTGGCCAAGGGTGGCCGTACCCTGCTGGACAAGATCTTCCCCGACCACTGGTCGTTCCTGCTCGGGGAGATCGCCCTCTACTCCTTCATCATCCTCCTGGCCACGGGCGTGTTCCTGTCGCTCTACTTCGTCCCCTCGGCGGCGCAGGTCATCTACCACGGCTCCTACGTGCCCTTGAGGGGCGTGAGGATGTCGTCCGCCTACGAGTCGTCGCTCAACATCTCGTTCGCCGTGCGCAGCGGTCTGGTCATCCGGCAGATGCACCACTGGGCCGCCGACGTCTTCGTCGGGGCCATCGCCGTGCACATGGCCCGGATCTTCTTCACCGGCGCCTTCCGCAAGCCCCGCGAGCTCAACTGGACCATCGGGATGACGCTGCTCGTCCTCTCGCTGTCCAACGGGTTCATCGGCTACTCGCTGCCCGACGACCTCATCTCGGGCACCGGGCTCCGCATCCTGTTCTCGATCGTGCTCTCGATCCCGTTCGTCGGCACCTACATCGCCTTCTTCCTGTTCGGCGGCAACTACCCCGGCACGATCATCATCGACCGGCTGTACATCATCCACGTGCTGATCCTGCCGGCGATCATCGCCGGGCTGATCGGCGCGCACCTGTTCCTGCTGGTGCGCCAGAAGCACACCCAGTTCCCCGGTGGCGGCAGGACGGAGGACAACGTCATCGGGTCGCCGATGTACCCGACGTTCTTGGCCAAGACGACGGGCTACCTGTTCATGGTCACGGCCGCGATCACCCTCCTGGGCGGGCTCGCCCAGATCAACCCGATCTG
>PKWD01000272.1:7283-7419 GCA_003131945.1 Acidimicrobiaceae bacterium | reverse complement strand
GTCCGGTGCACTTCTTCTGGGGAGCCGCCGATCTTGCCGCGTCCCGCTTCTCGGGTCGTCCGGCACCGAAACACCCCGGCGGCGTGCCGAACTGCGCTGACTGGGTGCAGGAGATGGCCTACAGCCACGAGGTGAG
>PKWD01000272.1:5476-7214 GCA_003131945.1 Acidimicrobiaceae bacterium | reverse complement strand
GCCGCCGAGCTGGCCGCCTGGGACCGTCCGGCGCTCGAGGTGGGCCCTGAGCTGACCGCCGACTGATCGCCGCATTGGACGTCGGGGGCACCGGTGTTCTTCAATTCCGGTGAGTCCCATGCCCCCGCCGACGACCGCTGATCTCGAGGCCCCCGGACCGTCGACACCGGAACCGGNNGAACAGGGCAGGTCGGCCGACAACCGGGGCGAGCGCCCGCTGCTGCGGGGCTGGCTCCATCTGGTAGCGGCCGTGGTGACCGTGATCGCCGCCCCGTTCGTGGTGGCCCGGGCCCCCACCGCCGGCGCCGCCGCCGCCCTGGCCATCTACATGACCTCCATCGCTGCCCTCTTCGGGGTGAGCGCCGCATTCCACCGCGTGCGCTGGTCCCCGGCGGCGCGTCGGCGGATGCGCCGCGCCGATCACGCCACCATCTTCATCGCCATCGCCGGGACGAACACCGCCGTCGCCGGACTGGCGCTCAGGGGGTGGGCGCAGATCCTCATCCTGAGCCTCGTGTGGGGAGGCGCCGCCATCGGCATCACGGTGCGCCAGACGTGGCTCGACGCGCCGAAGTGGGCAGTCGCTGTGCCTTACGTGGTCGTGGGGTGGTGCGCACTGGCCGTGCTGCCCCAGCTGCNNTCTTCGGCTACCACGAGGTCTTTCACGCCTGCACGGTGATCGGGGCCACGTTGCACTTCGTCGTCATCGTCTTTTACGCGTTGCCGCGGGCCTGATCCTTAATGTGCTAGCTCTGGGCCATGACCTATTCCATCGTGGCCAAGGATCCCGACAGCGGTCATTTCGGCGTGGCCGTCCAGACCTGCTGGTTCGCCGTGGGGGCCATCGTTCCGTGGGCCATCGCCGGCGTGGGGGCGGTCGCCACCCAGGCCATGGTCGAGGTCGCTTACGGGCCCAGGTGTCTCGATAGGCTCGTGGCCGGGGCCGACGCCGGCCGGGCCCTCNNCCTCGACGAGGTGCGCGCCGGCGACGAGGACTCGGCTGTCCGTCAGGTGGCCGTCGTCGACGCCGCCGGTGGCGTGAGCACCCACACCGGTGACCTGTGCATCGACTACGCCGGCCACCACACGGGGGCGCAGTACTCGGTGCAGGCCAACATGATGGCCAGCGCCGAGGTGTGGCCGGCGATGGCCGAGGCCTACGAGACGGGCACCGGGACTTTTCCCGAACGGCTCCTGGGCGTCCTACGCGCCGCCGAAGGGGCCGGCGGCGACGCCCGGGGACGCATGTCGGCCGCCGTGCTGATCGTCGACGGGGAAAGCCACGACCACCGGTGGGAGGGGGTCCTGGTTGACGTCCGGGTCGATCACGACGACCAACCGTTGGACCAGATCGAGCGCCTCCTCGGAGCCGCCGACGCCTTCGATCACTGCGACCGGGCCGAGGTGGCGCTCTTCGGAGGCGATCCCGCCGCCGCCCTGCGCGAGGTCGATCTGGCCCTCGATCGCCTACCCGGTGACGAGAACGCCCGCTTCATGCGGGCCGGGGCGCTGCTCGTGTCCGGTCAACCGCAAGCCGGCCTGGACGAGCTCAGGGCGCTCATCGCCGCCCGTCCGTCGTGGGCCGTGGTGGTGCGCAGTTTCGCCGCCAGCGATCAGCTCCATCTCCCCGAAGGATTCGAGCTCGACGACATCATCGGTTAGGGCGTGGCGAACCTCTGCACGAAGCCGAGGGCGGCGTCGGCCACTTCCCTCCAACCGTGGTCGATGACGAGGGAGT
>PKWD01000272.1:151-5434 GCA_003131945.1 Acidimicrobiaceae bacterium | reverse complement strand
TTGGCCGTCGCCGCCTGGAAGAGTGGAACCCCGGACCCGGGGACGGCGTAGGTGCTGTAGAGCTCCTTGGCCTCGTCCTCACTGACGGCGTTGGCGAAGGCGTACCGGAACTGCTCGTAGGTGAGGGGGACGGCCCGCCCGTGGTTGGCCGGGTTGCCGATCACGGGTGACGCCGACTTGAGGGCGGAGAGAGGAAGCGGCAGCACGCCACGGAAGGGGGCGGGATCGATGGCCACCGAGGCGACGGCGACCCCACGGCCGGCCAGGATCTGGGTGAGCAGGCCCCCGAAGGAGTGACCGATCACCGCCGGCTTCATCGAGAGCTTGCCGATGACGTCGTTGAAATGATCGGCGATCTGCCCGATCCCCTTGTGGGCCATGACCTCGGGGTGCCGGTTCGCCTCCTCCACCGTGTTGGGATCGTCGGGCCAGCCCGGAGCCAGGGTCGTGTAGCCCGCCTCTTCGAACATCGTGCGCCAGCAATCCCAGCTGCTGGGCAGGAGCCAGAGGCCGTGGACGAAGACGACCGGGCTGAGCCCGGAGTCGTTGGCCCGTTGAATCTGCTCTGTTTCGTAGCCGGCGATCTTGGCCATGGCGATGGTCCTCTCTGAGCGGTCTGCTCTCAGGCACAGTCTGCGCAGGCGCAGTCGACGATGTCGAACGCCCACCACCCAATCGTTCGTACCCGCTCGGCGCGTCGAACGACACGGCGGTCATGCCGCCCGGTACTCAGAAGTCACGCTACGTGACCGCTCTCAACCCGGACCACCGAAACGCCGAAGGACAACCATGCACGGTGCCTGGGCGTTCGACCTGTTACTGACGATCTTCACCGGTGCTGTGACCGTGCTGGCCTTCAGACAACTCGCCATGGAGCACGAAGAGAACGACTGAGCTCGGGGCGATCGTCTGGGTCCGCCTCGGTCAGACGCCGCTGGCGTCGTCCGGTGGTTCGACAGGAGCGTCATCGAGGGCGCGGTGCCGGCCCATGGCCGAAGGCCACCAGTTCCAGCGTCCGAGCAGAGAGACGGTCGACGGCACCAGCACGGTCCGCACCACGAAGGTGTCGAGCAGGATCCCGACGGCCAGGCCGACACCGATCTGACGCACCTGGCTGTTGCCCGACCCGCTCCCGCCCACGACGGCCAACACGGCGAAGGTGCCGGCCAGGACCAACCCGGCCGATGTCACCGTCGGTCCGGTGGCGCCGACGGCCCGGATCACCGCCCGGCGCAGCGGTTGCTTGCCCGCTTCCTCCCTGATGCGCGTCATGACGAGGATGTTGTAGTCCTCTCCCAGCGCCAGCAGGAAGATGAACATGAGGAACGGTAAGAGAAAGACGATCCCGCCCGATCCGCCCAGTTTGATGAACACGATCACCGACACCCCGAGCGACGCCAGGTAGGAGAGCACCACACTCAGGATCAGGTAGATGGGGGCGATGAGGCTGCGCAGGACGAGGGCGAGCACGATGCCGATGGCGATGACGGCCACAGGGACGATGTGGCGCAGATCGTGGTCGGAGATGTTGCTCACGTCGTAGAGGGCGGGCGCTTCCCCCGCCACCCCGTAGGCGTCGGCGCCGGCCGCCTTGGCCACCTTGGCCACGGCGCTGCGGATGGCCGGAACGGCATTGAGGGCCTTGGTCGAGCCGGGATCGCCGGCCTTCAGGCCCGCCTCCCACTGGACGGTCGTGCCGTCGGTGCTGATGTAACGGGCCGTGGCCAGATAGGCGCTGTAGAGGGCGACCGGGATCGAGGTGCCCGCCGGGGTCAGGCGGTTCTCGTCGACCAACACCGTGGCCGCCGGCAGTTCGCCGTGGAGCGTCTGCAGTTGCTCGGGCGTGATGGGGGCGCCGTTGGGATCGAGGGGTCCGGCCAGTTGGGTGAAGTCGCCGGCGGCCCGCAGACCGGCGGTGGCCGTCTCGAGCGGGGCGGGGTTCTGCCACACCGACGTCCCGAAGCGCATGACGATGTTCGTCGGGTTGGCGCTGGCCTGGGGGAAGTAGGTGGTGAGGGCGGCGTTGCCGGCGGCGGCGTTGCTGCCGGCCGGGGCCGTCACCTGTCCGCCGAAGCCGCCGGGCTTGAAGCCGGCGGCGAACACGGCCAGGGCGCCGAAGATCACGACACCGATGACCAGGGTCATGACCGGTCGCTGCACGAGCCGGCCGGCGATCCTGCCCCACACGCCGTCGGCATGGGCGCGGGGCGCGGTCTTCGAGGGCCAGAACAAGGCTCGCCCGAGAACGGTCAACAGCGCCGGTAGGAAGGTGAGGCCGGCCCCCAGCATGACCACGATCCCGATGGCCAGCGGAATCCCGAGGTCGTGGTAGATGCCGAAGGTGGCCAGGGTGAGGCTGAGCAAGGCCACCACCACGGTGCCGGCCGAGGCGGTGATGGACTCACCCACCCGGTGGACGGCCGTGGCCACCGCCTCTTTCGGCGGGTGGCCGCCGTGCAGCTCTTCGCGCACCCGGAACACGAGGAACAACCCGTAGTCGGTGCCCGCTCCCAGGATGAGCACGATCAGCAGGATCTGGGTGAAGAACGAGATCTTGAGGCTGCCGTGCGATCCGAGCGCACCGATGAACGCCCCCGACAGGCCGAGCACCANNGGAACGCGATGAGCAGCAGCACGATGATGAAGAGGACCGAGAAGAGCTGGATCAGATTGCCCTGCGTGTTCGATTTCGCGTTGGTGGCGACGTTGGTGACGATCTGACCGGCCAGGTGCACATGGAGGTCGGACGGGAGGCCGGCACGGTCGATGGCCGATTGCAGGTCGTCGACGAGCACCTTGGGACCGGTGGGACCGAAAGGCTGGGTGGTGGAGGTGACCAGCAGCTCCGCCGCATCCCTGTTGGCCGCCTCGGCCAGGAAGCGGACGCTCGTGACGGTGGGTACCCGGCCCAGATCGGTCGACAGCCGGCGCAGCGCCGTCTGATCGGCGGCCGACAACGGGGGCCGCGACGTCACCGCCACCACCGGGATCTGGGACTGGCTGCTCGATCCGATGAGGGGCTTGGCCAAGGCGGCGGCCTGATTGCTGGGGGCGCTCGGCGGCAGGAACTGGCTGTTGTCGTTGTTGACCTGACTGCCGAGGGTGGGCAGCGCGTGCACAGCGAACAGGGTGCCCACGATCCAGACCACGATGATCAGCCAGCGGAACCTGACCACGGCGCGGCCGAGTGCTGCAAATGCGCGATCCATTGGCGTCCTTCTCGGAGGTACCGGGGCCGGCTGCGGACAGGGGGGGATGCGCGGGGCCCGCCGGCGGAAGCGGGGTTAGGGATTCGACGATAGCAAGCCGGGCCGCCGTCACCGGCACCGTGCACAATGGGCCGATGACCACCGACGATGCCCGGCACCGCGGCACCGGATCGGCCGATGACGCTGTCGTCACCCTTCGCACGGGCACGGCCGGCGACATCACGGCAGTGCTCGCTCTGTGGGCCGCAGCGGGCGCCCATCGGACCACGACCGATGACGCGCCGTCGGTCGCCGCCCTGATAGGACGCGACGGCGACGCCCTTCTCATCGCCGAGATCGACGGTCAGATGGTGGGAACGCTGATCGCCGCCTTCGACGGATGGCGGGGGAACATGTACCGGCTGGCCGTGCTCGGCCATGTCCGCCGGCGCGGCATCGCCACCGCCCTCGTCGCCGAGGGGGAACGGCGGATGCGGGCCCGCGGGTGCCGACGGGTCACGGCCCTCGTGGTCGACGGCGACGAGCACGCCGCCGACTTCTGGACCGGGGTGCGCTACGTGCCCTATGCGATGGAGCGCTATGTCCACACACTCGAGCCCGCTTCTCGATCTCCGCAGGACGGCTGATGGTGTCATGGGGCGGGTTCGAGACCGACGCCGGTCCCCTGGCGGCGCTGGCCCGGGGCCGCTTCGAAGATGCCGGCCTCGTCCTCCTGGGCACCCTGCGACGCGACGGCGGGCCCCGGATCAGTCCGGTCGAGCCGCTCATCTCCGAGGGACAGCTCTATCTCGGGATGATGTGGCGTTCGATGAAGGCCCTCGACCTCCGACGCCATCCTCGCTGCGTCGTGCACAGCGTGGTGACGAGCTCCGAAGGTACCGAGGGCGACATCAAGGTCTACGGGCGCGGCATCGAGATCTCCGATCCCGACGAACGCGACCGCTACGGCACCGCCTTGTCGGCCAAGATCGGCTGGCGACCGACCGGGGACTTCCATCTCTTCGCCGTCGACATCGAAGAGGTCGGCTACTTCCGGGTCGAGGGGAGCGTCCACCGCGTCTGGCACTGGCGTCCCGGCGAGGAGCTCGGCGAGCTCGAGACCCGACCCGGCATCTCCTGACCCCGGCAGCCGGAGCTCGAGCGCGTGTCGTCCAACGCGGGCACCGCGCTATCGTCGCGGCCGATCGGCGAGGGGAGGGCGTTGGTGGATGCCGAGCTCACATGGCTGCTCGACCGGACCCGGATCCTCGAGCTCACGGCCCGTTACAACCGCTGCTTCGACGACGGCGATCCTGACGGATTCGCCGCCTCCTTCACCGAGGACGGGGTGATGGAGGTCGAAGGGACCTTCAGGGTGCAGGGTCGAGAAGCGCTGGCCGAGATGGTCCGGCACACCCCTCACGGCGTGGTCCATGTCACCGTGGACGCCACCGTCGAGGTCGACGGCGACACCGCCGTCCAGGACGTGAAACTGCTCGTGCTCAGCCGGCCCGCCTCCGATGCGGCGCCGGGCTCCAAGTCGAAGCTGACCAACACCGGCCGCTATCACGACAAGCTCGTCCGCACGCCTGACGGCTGGCGTTTCGCCCACCGCACGGCCGTTCTCGACGGCGGCTTCGGCGGGTGACCCTCACACTGCTCACCGATCATCTGCGGGCCATGGCCGGCGCCTTTCCCGACGAGGTCGGCTACCGGGTGGTCGACGTGGGCGAGATGACCTTCGGCCAATGGGAGGCCGAGTCGAACCGCCTGGCCCGGGGCCTGGTCGACCGGGGCGTGGCCAAGGGCGACCGGGTGGCGCTGTACCTGAGGGCCGAGGAGGCCCTGCGCTTCATGGTGGCCTACGCCGCCGTCCACAAGGCCGGGGCCGTGGCCGTTCCCACCAACATCCGTCTCACCGACTCCGAGCTCGGCCATCTCCTCGGTCACGCCGAGGTGAAGGTGATGCTCACCGACACCGAGCTCTGGCCCGCCGCCGACCGCGTGGCCACCGGACTCCCCACCGTCTCCCACATCCTCACGGCGCCGCCGTCGATGAGCGGAGCACCGGCAGACACGGGGTCACCGGCGGACA
>PKWD01000272.1:0-145 GCA_003131945.1 Acidimicrobiaceae bacterium | reverse complement strand
TACACGTCGGGGACGACGGGCCTCCCGAAGGGGGTGGCTATCCGCCACCGCAATGTCGCCCTGATACCCGGCGCGCCGAACCCGATCTACTCGGGCCACAGCTGGCTGCACGCGAGCCCGCTCTTCACCTTCGCCGGCATCGGGT
>PKWD01000170.1 GCA_003131945.1 Acidimicrobiaceae bacterium | reverse complement strand
CCGCCGTTGACGTTCACCTTGTCGGGGTCGGCTCCGTGGACCTTGGCCCATGAACAGACAACCGAGGCGAAGGCCTCGTTGACCTCGAAGATGTCGATGTCACTCATCGTCATGCCGGCCTTGGCCAGAACCTTGGTGGTGGAAGCGATAGGCCCGTCGAGGTGGTAGTAGGGGTCGGAGCCGACGAGAACCTGAGCCACGATCCGCGCCCGGGGCCGCAGGCCCTGCGCCTTGGCCCGGTCCTCGGACATCCAGAGCACGGCGGCAGCTCCGTCGGAGATCTGCGATGAGTTACCGGCCGTGTGCATCCCGTCGGGAAGGACGGGCTTGAGCTTGGCCAGACCCTCGGCCGTCGTCTCGCGCAGACCCTGGTCCTTGTTGATGACCTGGCGCTCACCGGTGGGACCGTCGGCTCCCACCACGGGCGCCTCGATGGAGAAGACCTCACGTTCGAACCGGCCCTCGGCCCAGGCCTGGGCGGCGTTGCGCTGTGACCTGAGCCCGAGCTCGTCGACGTCTTCGCGGGTGACGCCGTACTTCTCGGCGATGCGTTCGGCCGCGCCGAACTGGTCGGGCATGTCCCAGGGGAAGCCGTCGGGACGGGATTTGCCCGGACCGTTGAAGGCGTTGGCGCCGAGACCGACGCGGCTCATGGCCTCGACGCCGCAACCGATACCGACGTCGATGGCACCGATGCTGATGAGACCGGCCACGAAGTGGTTGGCCTGCTGGGCCGAGCCGCACTGGCAGTCGACCGTGGTGGCGGCCACTTCGTAGGGCAGACCCTCGTTCAACCAGGCCGTGCGGGTCACGTTGGAGGCCTGCTCGCCGGCCTGGGTCACACAGCCGCCGACGATCTGCTCGACCTCGGACGGCTCGATGCCGGCCCGCTTGACCAGTTCGACCTGGGCAGCACCCAGTAACTGGGCGGCGTGGAATCCCGACAGCCAGCCGTTGCGCTTGCCGATCGGGGTGCGGACCGCCTCGATGATCACCGGTTGTGCCATTGCGCTACCTCCCAGAGAAGTCGCGGAGCAGTATAGAACCGGTTCTAGTGGCCTGTCCCGGGCGCCCCGGGGGTCCAAAGGCCGGGGACGGGAATCTCAGCCGAGACCCCGGAGCACGGCCTCCTGGAATCGCTCCGGAGACTCGACCATCGGGAAGTGGCCGACGTCACGAAGGATGTCCAAGGGGGCGTCGGGGCGCGCCTCCTTGAGCCTCGTTGCCATGGCGACCACGGCGATGGGGTCGTCGGCGCCCCAGACGATGGCCAGAGGCGACGGATGGGACTCGATGGCGCCGGTGAAGCGGGACTGGTTCTTTCTCCGCTCCTCGATATAGCGGATCGTGCGGGGCAACAGCCGATGGCCGCCATGGTGCGAGATCAGCTCCCAGGCCGCCGCCAACTCGGGATCGGCCACTGAGGAGTGCGGGCTGAAGGTCTCGGCCAGGCTCGTCTTCATGGCCGATCCGTCGTTGGGGATCGTGTCGGGCAGGCTTTCGTCGGGGAGGCTGAGCAGGATCTCCTGGCCGATGCTCAGGTGGGCCATCTCGATGTAGATGCTGCCGTTGGTGATGACCCGGCGGCTGATCTCGACGGGCCAGCCACCCTCGACCTGACGGGCGAGCAGCTCACCGCCGACGGTGTCTCCCATGTCGTGGGTGAGCATGGCCAGCCGTGTCAGCCTGGTGTCGGCCACGAAGGCCTCCACCACGTCGGCCTCCATGTTCATCGTGTAGGCGACGTCAGGCTTGGCCGAGAGTCCGTAGCCGATCAGGTCGAGGAGGAGCACCCGCCGGTTGGCCGCCAGAGCGGGCAGGACGTGGCGGAAGTCGAACGAGGACGTCGGGAATCCGTGGAGGACGAGGAGAGGCTCATGTTCCTCGGGTCCGGTGGGACCGACGTCCATGGTGAAGGCCTCCCACCCGTGGAGCGTCCGATAGGAGCCACGGCGTTCCCATTCCGCCACTGCCTTGGACTTCCATTTTGCGACCACACGGTGTCCTTCGTCTCGTCGTCCGATCGACTCCCCGTCGAACGGCACCGGAAGAGGTCGGCGGGCGGGTGACGGTCTCAATATCGAACTGGTCGCCGACGAGGAGATGGTAATAGAGGGTGCTGCCGTCGGCACTGAGCGAGGGGGCCTCGGCGAACCCGGTGATGGCGGCCACCATTTGGACGTGCCCGAAGGGCCGGCCGATGCGCGTGCGGACAGCCCGGTAGATGGTCGGGACACTTCCCGAGGGGCTCGCCCGGGTGAAGAAGAGCTCGAGGCCGTCGCTCGAAATCGACGCCGCGTAGTCCAACATCTTCTTGCTGTTGACGGCGTGGAGGATACGAGCGCTGTCGGGATCGGCCACGAAACCGCTCCCCTCTTTGTCGAAGAGGACGATGCTGGAGTTCTGCGGGCCGGAGCCGCCGTCGAACTGGCCCACGCTGACGTAGAGGGAGTTGCCGTCGGGACTCACATCGACATCGAAGTCCACGATCCCGGCGCTTGCAGCGGAGACGCCGGGGGCGAGACGCACATCGGTGACCTGCCCGGAGGCGAACTGACCGGTATAGATGGTGGAGAGGGTCTGCGAATAGCTGCGGGTCGAGACGAAGTAGAGGTTTCCTTCCTCGTCCATGGTGGGGGTCCCCGACAGCACCCCGGGATCGTTGGCTCCCGAAATCTGTCCCTGATAGGAGAAGGTCTGAGCGTCGACGCGGGTGGCGTACTCGAGGGCCGGGATGTTGGGCGAGACGTTCGAGGTGTTGAAGAGCAGATACCGGCCGTCACCGGAGATGAAGGGCTCCATGGCGCTTCCGGAGTATCCCCGAATCGTCACCGGCTGGGGGTCGGTGAAGCCTTCATAGCCACCCCTGGCCGCCGAGGCTCCCTTGACCGCCGCCCCGGCCGGAGCGTCGAGACCGGGGGTCAGGACGACCAGGGCCAGCAAGGCCGAGACCGCCGTTCGACGCGACCCCGCGGCGTTCACCGGCTACCGATGGCGCCGAAGGGGGGCCTTGAATGACGTGGTGTCTCGGTCGGTCATCCGCTCATGTTCCGTAGTCGAGCTGCGCGTACCAGTCACCCCGGCCCTGCGGTGTGAGGTCGAGGATGTGCCAGGCCGGAGTCAGCAGGTCGATGCCGCGTTGGTTGACGTCATCAGCCATGGCCGGGTGGGTCGTATAGAAGTGACGGGGCGATCCAGACGAGTCCAAAGTGAAGACCGAGATGGCCGAATCCTGAGCACCGGCGCCGTCTTCGCTGTTGAGGTCGTATTTGAAGGAGTTGTCGGCGCAGCTGAGCAGGCGCAGCCCGCTCCAGCCGCGGGCGCGGGCGTGAGCGCGCAGTGTTGGGACATCGGCGGCGGCAGCGATGGCGAAGTCGACGTTCGGGGCGAGATGATGGGCGACGCCGTCGAAACCGTCGATCCACATCGTGCACATGGGGCAGGGCGAGGTCTGCCCCTTGCCGTACATGAGGTGGTAGATGACGAGCGACCGTTCGGGTGAGCTGAACAGCTCGCTCAGGCGAACCGTTGTCACGGGAGCGTCACCGTCCTCGAGACGTCGCGGTCCTTCCTCGAAGAGGTAGTCGTCCACGCCGGTGCCTTCGGGCAGTTGTCGGCGAAGAGCGGCGACCTGCTCCCGCTGACGCATGAGCTCGATCTCAGCCCACCGGAGTTCGTCTCTTTCCTTCGTGTACTGCGAGCTCTCCTCAAGTCGGGTCTGCTCCACCTTGTCTCCCTTCAGCTCGTTGTCTGCGGTCGTTCTCCAACGACGTATACCGGTGCAGGCCCTCCTCCACTTGTGAGAGCGCCGGATCTCGCTCGCCCGTCAGCACGAGGCCGAGGTCAGCCTGCAATTTGTGGCTCCATCCATCGTCGAAGTGGGGCCGAGCCTCGGGTGTAAGACGGCTGTGTTCGAGTTCCAGGAGCGTGCCGTCACCATCGGCCTCGAGTCGCATGGTCACGGTGGTAGGCACGCCCTCGATCGTCCATCGGCAACGCAGCAAGCTCGGTGGTTCAACATCGAGAACTTCACCTTCGATGATGCCAAAGTCTGGGCGCGAGTCGAGCTGAAACGTTGGCCGACGGTTGGCGCGAAGTCGTTCGGCATGAGCCAGGTGGACAGCGCCGCCGGATCGGTGAGCGCATGCCAGACGGCAGACACCGGATGCGAGTAACGAGCTTTGTGGATGACGCGGTCGCCCTTGATCATGACTGCGCGTCCAGATGCTCGCCCAGGCGGCGGAGCCTGCTCGCCCAGAATCCGTCGAGTCGGGCCAACCACCGGTCGACTTCTTCCAAACGGTCGCGACGCAATGAGTAGTAGCGATCGCGTCCGTCACGCCGCTCCTCCACCATGCCGATGTCGAGCATCAAGCGGAGGTGCTGGGACACGGCGGGCCGGCTCACCGGCAGACGCGCTGCTNNGAGAGTCTCCGGTGGCCAGGTGTTCGAGAAGGGCTCGCCGTAGGGGGTGGGAGATCACTCCGAACGCATCATCGACAGCGGGCGCCCCGGCGGTGGCCATGGAGAGATTATATGTAAGGAGAATCTTACGTGTCAAGGATCCGCCCGGGCCGTCTCCTGGCCGGAGCTTCCTCACGACCCGGAAACGCAGATCCGTCAGTTGTCCCCACTGCCTGACGCTGACCTTGTCCGGGTACCCACGTCCGCTACCCGTGCTTTCGAAGAAGCCGACGCCGTCTCCCAGGCGAAGGCGCGCGGCGGACCGGGATTTCGTCGCAGTCCTTCGCCGACCCACTGCTCGGCGATATTCGCACCGATCACCGTCACGTGCCTGCCATCGGCCGGCTGCCGGAGTCGTCTCTTGAAGACCCGGCTCAAGGCGTCACCGGGACCGGCCAAGAATCCGTCCACTGCCATCGGTGTGTGCCAAAGAACCTTTCCCATGAACCGTCGGCTCCGAGTCACCTGCTGAGGCAGGTCTCGCCGAGAAGATGCCCACACGGGCTGCACATGCACCTACTAACTTCGTCTCATTGTGGGGGACTCCACGGACGTGAAGACTGTTCCGGGCAGCGACACCGAAGAGAAGACGCCGTCCTCCATCGAGCGCATCCAGCGCCTGGAGAAGCTGGAGCGGGAGCGCCTCGAGGAGAAGGATCGCAAGGACGAAGAACGCCGCCAGAGGCTCGCTGGAGCCAAGCCTTCGGGCGGGCGCCACGATCTCGTCGACCGCATCGAGGCGGTCACGAGATACCCGATGACATTCGTGGGTATCGCCTGGCTCGTCATCGCCATCGTCGTCCTCACCACCAACCTCAAAGGCTCGGCCTCGATACCCCTCGTAGGCGCCTTCTTCGGGCTATGGGCCATCCTGCTGGCGGAGTATCTCGTACGCCTGGTGGTCACGCCCGACCGTCGCGGCTATCTCAAGCGGCGGTGGGTGGAGCCGGTCACCGTGGCGGTCCCCCTCTGCCAGGGCTGGCATCTCGTCGGAATCGAGAAGATGTCCCTCCTCTTTCACGAGGGGGGCCTGCGGGTCGAGGCCATCCTCAAGCACCACAGTCTCTTCCGGGTGCTCATCGCCGCCGCCGGAACCCTCGTTGTCGGAGCCTGGCTGGTGCTGCTCTTCGAGGAGAACGCCAAGGGCAGCAACATCCACTCCTATCCCGACGCCCTGTGGTGGGCCATCGTCACCGTGACGACAGTAGGCTACGGGGACCGGTTCCCGGTCACCGGAGGTGGCCGGGCGGTGGCCGTGATCCTGATGCTGGTGGGAATCGGCCTCATCGGCGTGCTCACGGCCACGGTCGCTTCGGTGTTCATAAAGGAGCACACCGACGCCACCAAGGAAGAGTTCAAGAAGGGCCACGCCGATCTGGGACAGCAGCTGTCGGTGATCAGTGACCGCCTGGCCGACGTCGAGCGCCGGCTCGGTGCCACACCGGCCGAGGTGGCTGCCCTGGATGCGGCGGCCGCTGCAGAGGCGGCGGCCAACGGACCGGTCGATCCCGGTCAGGCAGCGCCCACGTCCTGAGCGTGAGAACTTCCCCCGATGAAGAACCCTCAGACAAGGCGGAGCGGCCACCGCGCCACCGAGCAAGATATTGAACAGCCAGGGCCCGGGGCGTCTGATCATTGATTCCGCCGGCACGATCGTCGCTCAGGACGCAGGGGGCGGCGATGAGATCGTCTCGGCCAGAATCAACCTGCGTGATTCGACTCATAGCCCGATCAGGCAGCGCGGGCCTGAGCTTTACGCGAGCTGGTCAAGCAGTCACTGTCCGGTGGGCTATGAGGCGTTGAAGGCTTGGAACAGAACGGCGTACTCGCAACCAGCGGCCATTCCTCCATAGCCTGTGATATTTCTCAGGAATATGTCCGGATCGAAATCAGTACCGAGTGCTGCGATATAGGCACCGTGCTCGCGCAACGACGCCACTCCCGCTTCGATCGTGTCGGTGACATCGACATAGTGGGTCGCCTTCTCGGTACCACTGATGTAGACGACATTGATGCCATCCCATGGATCACCCAGTTCCGAGAAGACCCATTCGTTGGCTGCATCTCGACATGCATCGAGGGCAGCCAAACCGACCGCCCGATGATCTGAGTGGTTCACACTGCCTCCTTCGCCCCAGGTCAGATCGAAGTTCATTCCGATGACGATGTGGGGGCGGACACGACGCAGGGCCCCAGCCAGGTCCCGACGCAGTTGCAAGCAGTACTCGACGGCACCGTCCGGATATCCGAGGAATTCGACGTCATCAACTCCCACGACGGCAGCGCTGCGTCGCTGCTCCGCCTCCCGTAAAGGCTTGGACTCATCGGGCGCCAGGCCGGCGATGCCGGCTTCTCCGCTGGTGGCCAGGACGTAGGAGACGGTCTTGCCTTGAGATGTCCACCGGGCCACGGCACTTGCCGCGCCATATTCCAAGTCGTCGGGATGGGCGACGATCGCCACAGCACGTTCCCAGTCCTCGCCTACGGGATCCACTTTCACCTCTCGACGCTCGTGCCACGGGCGGCCTGCGCCGGCTAGCAGCCCGAGCGAACCCTATCTGAGCAACTTCCGTACCGCGCTCAGCCGACTACATAGGATTCACCTCTATGGATGATCAGAACCTTCCCATCGGCGAAGTCTTAAACGCCATCGGTGCTCTGCCTGAGTCCTGGACCCCATTGGAGGCGGCATGCACGGTGAAATGCCTCAATGAAGACGGAAGACCGAAAGGGGCTCTGCGGGTCAGCGAAGGCATCAACTTCGAGGAGCTCATGGGGACACTCACCATCCACCTGGAGCTCGTGAAGAATGACCTACTGGCCGAGTGGGAGGACGAAGACGATTGACCGACCGTGCGTCCAGGGGTGAGCTGAGCTATCGGGTATAAATTGCACCGATGATCGTCGGCGAGGCCAGCACAACCGTCGCTGTTCCCCCGAGCGACGTCTTCGAGTTCGTTCTCGACCTGAACCGCTACCGTCACGCTGATCGAAAGATCGGCAAGGTCGGGGCGATGACCAGAACCGGCGATCGTGGAACTGTCAGCTTCTCGGGCCGCATCAAGGGACTCCCGGGCCCGGCGGGAACGTACCCGTTCACGATCACCGCCTCGCGCTTGGTCATCGGATCGGCGATTGCTGGTCCCGCCCGCTGGTTCCTCGACTTCGAGGGCACCTTCGACTGCAAGGTGACGGCGGAGGGAACTGTCGTCACCCATAGGGAGGTGTTCAACCTCAAACGACCGTGGCGATGGCTCGTCGAGCCGATGCTTCGAGGCTGGTTGGAAACAGACACAGTCGACGAGATGGTGCGCTTCAAACAACTCGTGGACAGCGGCTAAGACGGTTCAGCCCAGGTCGCAGAAATGACCCGTCGCGAGCGGAAATAGCAGCTGACGGCACCGATCCAGCGAAGTAGTCTCGTGGGCGACGCAGCCAAGCGGGTCGCTTCCATGGGCTTTGGGCGGCTGCGGAGGTGGAAGGAGGGGCTGATGGCGGGAATGTTGTCCCGAGCCCGGATCGGCCTCCGGTCACGTCGATTGCGGCCCTGGTCATTGGTGCGTCCGTGAGCGTGACGGTTGTCGCCGCAAGCACCGCCGCCGACGCCTCGACGCAACCCTCTGTCAGTGGCGTGAGCCCACCCTAAGGCTCATACCTCGGCGGCACAGGCGTGACCGTCACCGGCAAGAACTTCACCGGTGCCACCACTGTCGCTTTCGGGCTCAACGCCGCCCGGATCGTCTCAGTCAGTGCCACCACGATCACGGTCGAGTCCCCGGCGGGCACGGCACTTGTGGACGTGGTGGTCACGACCCCGTCGGGCACCAGCAAAACCAACGGCAACGACAAATTCAACTTCGGACCAAGCGTGACATCGATTGGTGCTTCTTTTGGTCCCCCGGCCGGCGGGACGCTGGTAACAATCGAAGGCACGAATTTCACCGGGGTCACAAGCGTCGCTTTCGGCGCAACAGCGCTCAATCCCACCGCCACGGACCCTCCTCCATCATGCGACTTTACGTTTATCTCTGACACCCAGATCGTTGCCAATGCGCCACCGGGGACCGGCATCGCCAATGCGGCGGTCACGACGGGTGGGGGTACCAGCAAGAGCAACAACAACGACAAATTCAACTACGGCCCGACCGTGGCCTGTCCGAATCCACCGACTCCAGGGTGCCCGGTGGACCCCTTCACATGGTCCTCCTGCGGGCGGCACGCTCGTCACGATCACCGGCACCAACTTCACCGGGGCGACGGCTGTCAGCTTCGGTACAACCGCCCTCACCCCGGCGGCCACCAACCCCCCTCCTTCAGGCAACTTCACCTTCATCTCGGACACCCAGATCATCGCCACCTCGCCACCGGGGACCGGCGTCGTCAATGTGGTCGTCACGACGGGCGGCGGTGCCAGTTCCACAAGTGCGACCGACACGTTCAGCTATGGGCCGATCGTGACCTCCATCAACCCTGACACGGGCCCGGCCACCGGCGGGACGGTCGTGACGATCGCGGGCACCGGCTTCACCGGAGCATCGGCTATGGACTTCGGCACAAGCGGGCTGACGTCAACCGCGGCGAATCCTGCGACATCAGGTCATTTCACGTTCATCTCCGATACCGAGATCATTGCCAATTCGCCGCCCGGCAATGTACCTAGTGTCACGGTCACGGTGAGCACGCCGGGGGGCACGAGCCTCGGCGGTCCGAATGCCGTCTTCAGCTACGGACCGGTCGTAGCCGTCATAAAGCCCGACGTGGGCGTCGNNACCGCCGTCGACTTCGGGACCACACCGGCCGATAGCTTCACGGTGAAGTCATCACGAAGGATCATCGCCTTTGCACCGGCGGGAACGGGGCTGGTGGACGTGACCGTCCAGTCAAAGGTGGGTGCCAGTCCGAAGGTTCCGACCGACCACTTCAACTATGCAGCCACAGTGACGGCCGTCCGGCCCGGGCATGGCAAGGCGGCCGGGAGACGACCGTGACGGTCATCGGCACCAACTTCGCC
>PKWD01000408.1 GCA_003131945.1 Acidimicrobiaceae bacterium | reverse complement strand
ACCTCGCCGTAGACGTCGAGTTGGAACTGACCGGCCGCCGCATTCCCGATCCGGACGGGGGCCGACTGCTCGTAACCCGGGAGCCAGGGCACCTCCCACTCGTCGAGTCGCCGCTCCCCCCCGGGCCCGTACATGATCTGCAGGTCGGACGGATCACCGGCCACGGCCCGCAGGAGCCAGTTGCGCCAGGCCATGGCCTCTTCGAAGTAGCCACCCCGCATGAGCGACTCCAAGGTCAGAGTNNGGCGGCCACGATGCCCCCGGTGGGGTTGTAGGTCAATGCCTTCAGGGTGATGAGCGATCGCATCACGGCGTCGCGCCAGGGGCCATCGAAGGTGCAGGTGGCTGACCAGTCCTCCCACCACATCTGTGTGTCCTCGATGGCGAAGCGGCCGTCGACCGGTCGCGGCGCCTCCTCGTGCGAAGGAAACCACGTCAGCACGAACGGCACCTGTTCACCCTGCTTCACCGTGAAGTCCGCCACCGTCCTCATGTCCTGACCATGGGCGGCCACCGGTGACCACATCGACAGGGCGTCGGGACCGGCCACGGCCGAGATCAGGCCGCCCGACGAGCGCACCCAAGGGAGAACGGAGCCGTAGGAGAACCTGATGGCGAGCTCCATGCGCATGTCGACATGGCCGCTCACGCCCTCGACGACACGGACCACATGAGGATTGCTCTCCCGGATGGGCATGCAGTCGGTGAGGCGGACGATTCCGGTGCCCGTCTCGAATTCCGTCTCCAGGACCAGGGTGTCCTTGCGGTACCGCCGCCGCGAGACGTAGTCCTCGACCACGGGCGCCAGCTGCCAGAAACCGTGATCGTCGTCACCGAGCAGCCGGGCGAAGCACGCACCGGAGTCGAACCGGGGCAGGCACAACCAGTCGATGGATCCATTGCGACCGACCAGAGCCGCCGTGTGGGTGTCGCCGATCAGGCCGTAATCCTCGATGGGGAGTGCCACGGCCTCATTCTTACTCGGAGGTCCCCTGCCAACGTGCGTCACGCACCCACCGGGGGCCCCTTCCGCTCAATCCGAGATGCAGCCACCGGTGCCGATCGACCTCGAGGACGGACCGACTCGGTTCACGTCAGCCTTCGCCGCAGCCATGGCCAGCGCGTAGCCGACATCGGGGTTGATGGTGGACCGGGCGAACACGACCCCGATGACAGTGCCGTCGGGAATGTGCTTGGCCGNNGCCCGACGAGATCAACGGGCCACCCGAATTGCCGGGTTGGACGACGGCGTCGATCTGGTACACCTGACGCAGAGTCTGGGTCTTGCCGTAGATGTCGAGACCGGTCGCCATGAACGAGGCGGCGACCGCCGCCGGTCGGTAGTCGAAAGGTCCGCCTTCGGGATACCCGAGCACCACACCCGACGTCCCACGACCGACGGTGTCGGTGTCGAGGGGCAGGGCCGGGTCGTTCAGCCCGGGAACCCGCAACACGGCGAGGTCGAGCCGGGGATCGAACAGAACCACAGTCGTGGCGTGGTGCCCGACCCCGTCGATGACGACCGGATGGGACACGCCGGCGACCACATGGGCGTTGGTCACCACCAACCCAGGCGACACCACGAATCCCGATCCTTCCTGGATGACGCCGCAACCGGCCCCGACGATCTGCACCGTCGACCGCTCTGCCTTCAACACGGCCGTGCGCACCGCGCTGTTCGTGGGCAGTGACACGAACGGGGCCGCCTCCGGCGGCAATCCGGCGAACACGATGGGGAAACCCTCGGAGTCCAGAAAGGTCTCGATCCGGGAGAAGACCGACGGAACCGGCGGCAGCACGTCGTCCATGGCGTGAAGGATGTGGGACCGGTCCACGGCGGCGTCGAGCGACGTGAAGCGGCTGTTGGCCAGAAAGCTGCCCACGAGCCACGCGGCCACCAGCGTGGCCACCACGGCGACAGCCACACCGGCGGCCGCGTCGACAGCACCGAGGCGGACCCGCCGCAGTGCGCTGGAGGAACGGGCGCCGAGGAGCCGACCCACCCCACCGAGGAGGAAGGCGGCGCCGAAGACGACGACCAGGGCGATGATGCTGCGCTCGTCCTTTCCCTTGGCCAAACCCACCAACGGCGGCGCCACCAGGGCGCCGAGGAACAGTCCGAGCCAGAAGCCACCGAAGGACAGGACCTGCGACGCGGCCCCGAGTCGCATTCCGTGGATGCCCGACACCACCACCATGACGAGCAGCAGGTAGTCGACCCAGTTCATCGAAGGAGATCCTTCCTCACCTGGACCGCTGCCGTGCGAAGATTGGCCGGCCTGGCGGGCGATGCGCCGCGGCCGTCCATTCTGACCGAAAGCATGCCCATGTCCGACGACGCACCCGGTGACGACCGTGGCGGCGGCGCGTCACCGCCCGGGCATCCGCCGTCCCCCCATCCGCCGCCACTGCATCCGCCGCCCCCGCTTCCATCACCGCCGGCATATCCGCCCTGGCCGGCATATCCGCCCTCGCCGGTACCTCCGACACCCCCCGTGTACCCGCCGCCCCCCGTGTACCCGCCGGCCCCGGGGTACCCGCCGGCCCCGGGTACCCGGCCCCGGGGTACCCGAGCCCACCTGGATCGGTCGGACCTCCGCCGGCGCTGGCCCCGCTCGCCCACCGGCACCGCCCCACTGCGCCCTCGGGACCCGTCGATGCCCTCGGTCGGCCCATGGCCGAGTGGTGGCAGCGTGCGGTGGCTTTCGTCCTCGATCAGGTGATCCTCGCCGTCCCCGACGTCATCATCATCTCCGTCATCGCCGGCAGCGCGGTGTCTACCGGTGTCACCAGTCCTTCGTCGGTGAGCCCACGTGTGTGGGAATCGATCGGTGTCGCCTTCGTCGTGAGCCTCGGGTACTTCTCGTTCCTAGNNGTCGGGTTGACACTCCTGGCGGCGATTCCCGGCGCCATCTACTACGCCATCATGAATGGGTCCCGCCGAGGACAGACGGTGGGGAAGATGGCGATGGGTATCGCCGTGCGCGATGCGGAAACCGGTGGCCCCCTGGGCGCGGGGCGGGCCCTGCTGCGTCGATTCTTCTTCTTCGCCACCTACTTCGGGCTCATCCTCTTCGTCCTCAACGTGGTATCGCCGTTATGGGACCCCAGGCGCCGGGCGTGGCACGACAAGGTCGCTCGCTCGTGCGTGGTCAACGTCCGCTGATCGGCCATCGGTCAGCGACACCCGACAGCGGCCGCCCGACGNNTCCTCAATGCCGATGTGGGCGAAGAGGCGAGCGGTCCCGACGGGGACGGCGCCCTGCTGGACATCGTCACCAGCGCCAGCGTGGCCTGCGGTTTTCATGCCGGCGACCCGAGCATTATGCGCAGGACACTGGGTGACGCCGTGGTACGCGGCGTCGTGGTGGGGGCGCATCCCTCCTACCCCGACCGTGCCGGCTTCGGGCGTCGCGAGATGGAGATCTCGCCCACCCGCCTGACCGACGACCTGCTCTACCAGATCGGCGCCCTCGACGGCCTGGCGCGCTCGTACAAGGCCCGGGTGCACTACGTGAAACCCCATGGTGCGCTGTACCACCGCATGGGTGAGGACGAGGCATGTGCCAAGGCGGTCTGTGACGCCCTGCGCGCCTACGGGGGCCTGTCGCTCCTGGCCCCCTACGGGTCGGTGGTCATCGCCGTGGCCGAGCATTTCGGGGTCGAGGTGGCCACCGAGGCATTCGCCGACCGGGCCTATCTCCCCGACGGACGGCTGGCCCCCCGAGGCGATGCCGGCGCCGTGGTGACCGACGCCGACGCGGCGGCGGCGCGGGCGGTCACCTTGGCCCTCGAGCACCGGGTGGCGGCGCTCGACGGAAGCTGGATCCCGATAACGGCGGCATCGATCTGCGTCCACGGCGATACGGCGGGAGCGGCCGAGCTGGCGCGACAGGTGCGCGGCGCGCTGACGGCGGCCGGGGTCACACTGCAGTCCTTTGTGACGTGACGGCGGTCCGTCAGATGCGTCCGTTCGGTGACAGTGCCGTCGTCGTCGGAACCGACAGTGTCGACGAGGCCCACGGGTTGGCCGCCGCCCTCGGTGATGTCGATCCACCGGGCATCGACGACGTGATCGTGGGCTTCCGGTCAGTGACCGTCGTGGCCGACCCCACCGCCACCGACGTCGCCGCTCTGGGCCAGGCGTTGGCCTCGATGCCCCCCGCACCCGCCGGCCGCTCCACAGCCAAGCTCGTCGAGATCCCCGTCGCCCTGGACGGATCTGATCTCGACGACGTGGCCGGTCTCGCCCACCTCTCACCCTCCCGGGTCGTCGAGCTGCTCACCTCGACCGATCTCACGGTCGCCTTCGTCGGATTCGCCCCCGGGTTCGCCTATCTGGTCGGGCTCCCGCCCGAGCTCGCCTCGGTACCGAGGCGGCCCACCCCGCGTCCGGCCGTGCCCGGTGGGACAGTCGCTCTGGCCGGAGGGTTCGCCGGCATTTATCCCCAGACGTCACCGGGCGGTTGGCAGCTGGTCGGCCGCACCGGGATGCGGCTGTTCGATCCCCACACCCCGCCCTTCTCCGTATTGCGGGCTGGTGATGTCGTTCGCCTGCGCCTCGATGAGGTCCCCGCCGTCAGCAGCGCCCCGACCGCCCGGCGTCAACCCCTTTGGTCGGATGCGGCCCGCACCCTCGTCGTCCAGGACGGCGGCTGGTTGTCCTTCGTGCAGGACCGCGGCCGCATGGCGGTGGCCGGGCTCGGAGTACCGCGCGCCGGTGCGGCCGATCCCTACGCCATGCGCATCGCCAACAAGCTGGTCGGCAACGACGAGAACGCTGCCGGCATCGAGGCCACGGTGCAGGGTCCGACGTTGAGGTTCTCGTCGCCGGCCCACGTGGCTGTTGTGGGGACGTCAGAAGTGGCCATCGACGGGCGCGGCGTCCTGAGCGACACGGTTCTGCCCGTCGGTGCCGGCCAGACGATGACGGTAGGTATCGGGCGAGACGGACTGCGCACGTACATAGCCATCGGCGGGGGCATCGACATCGCCACCGTGCTCGGTAGTCGTTCATCGGATGTCCTGTGCGGTCTGGGGGCCGGTCCTCTGTCCGGCGGTGACGTGCTCGGACTGGGTACAGCGGGACGCCCCCGCGGTCGCCGGCGCCCCGCGGGCACGTCGGGAGAAGCGGCGATCCGCATCATCGTGGGACCCGACGAGTTCCCCGTGACGACCGTCGAGCGCTTGCTCTCGACGACATGGGAGGCCGACCCGACGAGCAACCGGATCGGTGTCCGTCTACGAGGGGGAGCACCTCTCGAGGTTCCCGTCACCGGCATCGCCTCGAGGGGGATGGTCACCGGTGCGATCCAGCTCCCACCCGACGGACGACCGATCGTGTTGCTGTGCGACCACGCCACCGTCGGCGGCTACCCGGTGATCGCCACCGTTGTGTCCGCCGATCTCGGGATCCTGGGGCAGGTCCGCCCGGGCGATCCCGTTCATTTCGAACCCGTCGATCTGGTGGAGGCCAGGCGAGCCCGGGCGGCGCGCGAGGAAGATGTCCGCCACGCTACCGTCGGCTGGTACCCCGTCCGCACCGATTGACCTCGCCACTTGCGTGACCGGCTCCTGCCAGGCCGTTACCCTGGTTCGATGGCACGTATCGATATCCCGGCCGGGGAGGGCGGCGACGCCGTCCAGATGTGGACGCTGCGTCCCGAGATGGGCAGCGCCATCAACCGGCTGGTCGACGCGGCCTACAACAAGAGCATCCTCGACGTCCGGGTGCGCGAAGCGGCGCGCATGCGCATCGCCCAGCTGAACGATTGTCCGGTCTGCCTCACCTTCCGGGCCGCCTCGGTCAAGGAGAAAGGGGTCAAGGAGGACTTCTACGCTCACGTCGCCGACCACGAGACGTCGGAGCTCTACTCCGAGCAGGAGCGCCTGGCCATCGCCTATGCCGAGCGGTTTGCCGTGGACCATCTGGCCATCGATGACGCCTTCTTCGGCCGCTTGCGGGCTGTCTTCACCGATGCCGAGATCCTCGATCTCACCATCTGCATGGCCGCCTTCCTCGGATTGGGCCGCTTGCTGCGTGTCCTCGGCATCGATCAGACGTCACTGCTCGACGTCTGAATCAGGAGCCCAGTACGAACCAGGCCACCACGACCTCGATCTTGGGTGCCTTGGTGAGCTTGATGGTGAAGGAGTCCGCATCGGGCACGGCCGCCGCCACCCCAATCCCCTTGGCCATGGTCTGCAGTGTGGCGAGAACCATGCTCGTGGCGGTCACGCCCGGAAAGGACACAGTCACGCTCGTTTTCTTGGCGTCGATGGTGGCCCGACCGCTGCGGGAGAAGGTGGCCGGTCCCTGGACCTCGAGAGCGGGGCCGCTGCCGTCGTTCAGAGCCAGGACCCCGGCGCCGGTTCCCGAACTCTGGCCTTCCACACCAGGGTTGGAGCCGACGCTCGCTCCCCTGACGCCGGGGCCGCTTCCCTCGCTGAACCCGAAGACACCTGGTCCCGAACCGTTGCTGTCTCCCTCAACGGCGGCGCCGGTACCGGCGGTACTCCCGAAGATGGCCGCCTTCGTGTTCAGCGGGTTCGTCAGCTCACCGAATACTCCATATCCCGTGCCCGTTGCGTTGTCCGTCCCCAGCAGGCCGGGGCCGTGGCCGTCGCTCTCGCCCTGGACCCCGGGGCCGGTGCCCTGGGTGAACCCGTAGACAGCCGGTTGGCTGTTCTCGGGGTTGGTCACGATGCCGAGCACACCGACGCCGGTGCCCGTGCCGTCGTCCGTGCCGAGAACCCCGATATCAGCTCCGTGACCACTGATACCCGTGCTGTATGTCCCTCCCGGAGCCGCGGCATTGGGGTCCGCCAGGGAAGCCCATTCCGTGGCACCCGAGGCAAAGACCCCGGAACGTGTCGCCGTGGCGCTGTCGTCGTGCTGCGGCCCGGCGTCGTCCGACGACGATGGATCCGATTCCGTCTCCGCCGCCGGGGGCGTTTCCGCCTGCTTCTTCCCGCCCCGGGTCCGGCGACCGGAGGCCGGCGAGGCGCCGCCACTCAGGCGGGCGGACGCGTCCGCCTTAGGCGTCACGGCCTCGCCTTCGGCCGGGCTTGGAACGACCACATCGTCACGCTTCGTCATTTCTAACCCTCTATTTACTCAAACCCCGCCGCGCCTTGCGCATGACCCGGGACCGGCTGTGGCGAATCCGAGAACAGCCCTGGCCCCTGTACCGGAGACCGGTACCCCCTTGTGAGTCGGAACTATACGGGGAGGCGGCCACCGTCATGACGGGCGACGTCGGTACCGTCTGACCTGGCCCGATCGTCCCGATCGGGCGCNNCCGGTCGTCCAGGGCCGCCGGGATCGCCATGGGGACCGGGAGCCCCGGTCCTCACGGTGCGTCCTACTCAGGACGAAACGGGGGACACGTAACCCGAGAGACGGGCTCCCGAATTGTCGGCAATGTCGGCGACGACCTCGTCCTGGCCTGTCTCGACCACGCTGAACCCGCGGTGGTCCCCGTCACCGTTGACGACGTTCGGACCTCGGTCGCCCGGCGTGTAGCTCGTCACCACGGCGACGTGTTGGGCGACGAGGTCGGGGACGTCGAGCCCGTACACGGCCACATCCCCGGGTTGCGGCGTGTAACCCTCTCCCACGGGATGCCAGGTGCCGTTCTGCATCCCCCACTCGTAGAAGCTCGCCGCCGATGAATTGAGATCTCCGTTGATGTACTGGTAGTCGACGTTGGCGCCGGCCTTCTTCCACACCCAGGCGGCGAAATCGGCACACCACTCCTCATCGAGATTGCTGTTGCCGCAATCATCGTTGCCCGACACCCAGTACGCGCTGTACCTATTGCAGTAGGTGTCCGAAGGATCGGTGGAGTAACCAACCTGGCCTTGTGCGATGGAGACGATCCGGGCCTGCAGGGGGGTCATCGCTACCGGGTCCGTCGTCGAGGTGGGAGACGCCTTGGGCACGTTGCCGCTCGACTGGGCATCACCGGTGTGACCGCCGACCACGGACAACGCGAGGCCGACAGCGAGGACGACGGCCACGACCACCACCACCCCGAGAACACGGGTGGCGCGCGGGGCCGACCGCCCGCGCCGTGTCATCGCACCTCCCGCCGAGCCTCGCGCCGCTGGGTGTGAGGGCCGGCCGCCTCGCCTGGATGAGTCGGTGGTTGTCAGTGGATTCTTCCCTGATGCGCATCCTGCCGTTGCGGTGCGTATACAGGCGACCATGGCAGATGGTGGACAAGGTGAGGATACCGAGACGCAGCCGGTACCTGATGTCACGAGCCGACCTGACCATGGGACGGTCGCAGACCTGTGGGCTGACTGTGGACATCTCGGGGAACAAAGGCGTCTCCTCGCCGCCGGTTCCGGCCGGCCAGGTCGGGCTGGAGGTGGCCGAGGGCCCTATCCTCGAGGCCATGCCCGATGTCGAGGTGGTCCCCCTCACGACCGCCCTGGGCGCAGAAGTCTCGAGCGTGGAACTGACCCCCCATCTCGGTGATGCCGAGGTCACCGCCCTCCGCCAGGCACTCCTTCGGCACAAGGTGCTGTTTTTCCGTCGGCAGTCCCTCGATCCGGCCGCTCTGACTGGTCTGGCCCGGCTCTTCGGTGAGCCCACCGAGGCCCATCCGGTGGAACCGAGTGTCGAAGGTCACCCCGAAGTCCTGGCCCTCGATTCGGCTGAGGGAGCCCGGGCCGACATCTGGCACAGCGATCTGACCTTCCAGGAGCGCCCCCCCATGGGTGCCATGCTGCATGCCGTCGTCGTCCCCCCCGTCGGCGGCGACACGATCTGGTCTGACATGTCGGCGACCTACGAGGCGATGTCACCGACATTGCGGGGATTCCTCGACGGTCTGACGGCTACCCACACCCCCACGAAAGCGGGGGGCTACTTTTCTCAGCGCGATGCCGGGGGAGACAAGGCCAGCCGCACGGCTGCCGCCGAGCCCATGCACCACCCGGTCGTACGGGTCCACCCCGAAACAGGACACCGCAGTGTGTTCGTAAATCCTCTCTTCACCGACAAGATCGACGGCCTCCGTCGCAGCGAGAGTGACGCCTTGCTCAGCGTCATCCAGAACGTCGCCATCCAGCCCGAGCGCCTCGTCCGGTGGCACTGGACGGAGGGCGACGTCGCCTTCTGGGACAACCGGTGCACGATGCACTACGCCCTCCTCGAGTTCACCGGTCCCCGGCGCATGAACCGGGTGGCGCTCCACGGCGAGTGTCCGGTCGGCGTCGGCTGATCGGATTCAGGTCGACGCCACAAGGTCGAGCACCACGGGCGGAAGCGTTGTTCCGTCAATGGTCTCCATGTCCACCACCACAGTGAACGACCCCGCCGCCGACGCATCGACGGTGAGCGCCTGGGTCTGAGCCTTCGGACTCGCACAACCGGTGGTCCCGGTTCCCGGGGACACGGCGAAAGTGCCGCTCTGGGAGGACAGAACCAGTCCGCCGACGGGCGCCACGCTCCAGCGCACGGATGCGCCTCCGGCTGTGATCCTTTTGATCCCCAGCTGCACGGTGGCCGGCTGACCGACCCGCAGGGACGTCCCACCGCTCGGCACCGAGAATCCCACGGCCGGATTGCGGCCTGTCGAGAACGAGGGTGGGCTGTCGGCCGGTGCCGCTCCCCAGGCGGGGTCGGGGGTGGTCGAGAGCCCGTAGGTGAGGGTGCCGCCCGTCGTGATGATCGAGGACGGCAGCCAGGGCCGGTTCCAGCTTCCGGGCGGCGAAGAGGCCGGCGCCGTGGCGCCGGGGGAACATGACGGTGCCGGGGTCGGGAGCGTGACCCCCCTGACCTTCAGGGAATGGATGTACTCAGTGGATGCGGACGCCTTCGGAGCACGGAGCACGAGCGTGCGGTTGTCGGGCAGCGTGAGCACGACGTCGGGGAACAGCGGGCTGGCCAGGGCCAGGTCGGCCGACCCCGGTGTCACCGGATACAGACCGATGGCGGCCCAGACGTACCACGACGACATGGCCCCGAGGTCGTCGTTACCGGGCTCGTCCGCCGGACGATCGGAGTAGAGGGTGGTGGCAATCTGACGCACGACCTTCTGAGTCCGCCACGGTGCGCCAAAGAAGTCGTACTCCCAGGGTGTCCCCAGGCTTGGTTCGTTCCCGGCCCAGTCATAGGGCATGTAGCGACCGGCATTCAGGCGGGTGAAGAACGTGTCCAGCTTGGCCACGGCGCTGGCATTCCCGCCCATCAGGCTGCCGAGGGCGGCGAGATCCTGAGGCACCGACCACGTGTACTGGATGGCGTTTCCCTCCTCGAAGCCGACCTGGCCGCCGTCCTCGAACATGGAGGTCTGGAACGCCGGTCCCGCCGGGAAGCTGCCATCGGCGTTGCGAGCCTGGAGGTAACCGGTGGCGGGGTTGAACAGGTACTCCCAGTTGTGGCCCCGTTGCATCATCGTGTTGTAGACGGAGCGATCACCGAGGTCCTGAGCCAACTGGGCGATCGAGAAGTCGTCGATGGCGTACTCGAGAGTGGCTGATCCCCCATCGGAATAGTCGATCGAATCAAGGTCGAGGTCGCCGGCGTCGACGTAGTGCTGGCTCAGGTACTGACTCAGGTACTGCCGCTCGGTTTCCAGCCCGTGCAACGGCTCCGTTTGCGTCGCTCCCTTCACCATGGCCTCGAGTGCCGCCTTGGCGTTGAATCCACGGACCCCGAACGCATACGCATCGGCGATGATCGGATCGGCCGAGTCACCGTTCATCTGGGAGGCGTCGCCTCCGACGATGGCCCACTTCGGTAGCCAGCCCCCCTGCTGGGCGTCGTTCACCAGTGACTGGACCATGTCGCCCGCCTGGTGGGGCGCCAGCAGGGCCACGAGCTGGATCTCCGACCGGTAGATGTCCCACTCGGAGAAGTTGGCGTAGGCCGTGTGGCTCGTGGACCGGTGGACGCGTCCGTCGGAACCGGCGTACTGGCCGTTGGTGTCACTAACCACATTGGGGTGCAGCAGCGAGTGGTACAGAGCGGAATAGAAGGTGCGCTCGTCCGACCGGGTCCCGCCCCCGATACGGGCTCGTCCGAGAAGGGCGTTCCACTTTTTCCGGGCGACCGACTCGACCGTGCTGAGAGACCAGCCCGGATCCTCGACGTCGAGGTTCCGGGTGGCGTTGCCGGCGCTCACGAAGGAGATTCCGACCTTCATGAGCACCACCCGGTTGGTCTCGGCGTCAAAGGAGGCGAAGGCACCGCAGGCTGTTCCGGCGCAGCTTTTGGCTCCCGGAGTGACGACCGGGCCGTTCCAGCCGCCCACCGAAGAGAAGGGCCGGTTGAAGCGGGCCGTGAAATACAACGTGTAGTTCGTTCCCGTGCCGCAGAATTGGCCGCTCGTCACCTGACCGCTGATCTCGTCGTTGCCGGTCACCCGGAAACTGGAGTGGCTCACCCCATTGGCGCTCCCCGACACTTTGAAAAGGACGTTGGCATGATCGCTGGCCGGAAAAGTGAAACGGGACAACCCCGTTCTCGTCGTCACAGCCAACTCGGCCGTGACCTTCGAGGAACGACCCAGTGCCACCTGGTAGCGCCCCGGCGATGCCTGCTCGTGGGCGTGGGAGAAGGAGTCGCTGGCATTCTCGGGGTTGCTCCCGATGGGCCCCACCGTCGGCAGCACCGGTATGTCTCCGTAGCTGGCGCAGCCGGTGCCACTCATATGGGTGAGGCTAAATCCGTAGATATGCGAATCGGCGTAGGCGTAGCCGCTGCCGTCGGTGCGGTCCGGGGCGGTGTCGGGACTCCACTGGATCATCCCGAAGGGCAGATCCGCCCCGGGGAACTCACCGACGTTGCCCGGAGCCACCGGCGCCGCTCCCGTGCCCGCCAACGGGTTCACCAGCGAGCTCGGATCGCTGACGAGGGTGGGGGCCGTCGTTGTCGAAGCGGAAGCTGACGCCGCGGCGACCGACATGAGACCCCCGATGACCACCGAGGCGGCCACGATAATTGGACCGGCGAGCGGCCGCCTGTGGCTCACCCGCTGCCTCTCCCCACGGCGACCGAAGGTAGCAAATGCGAGGGCGCCGGGTTCGGCCCAGAACGACGATGGGGCCAGACCCGAAGGTCTGGCCCCATCGAAGATGATGCGGAGCGTTCAAGCCGCCGCACGTCTACAGGTGTTCTTCTTCAGCGTCGAGGTGACTTGCGCGCCATGGTCCATGCCGATTGTCCCGCCCCCTGCGAGGCGTGCCGCGAGTGACGGTGACCTTGGAATGCTCAGCAGCAATCCGGGTGGTGGCCGCAGTGTGGCAGAGACCGCTCGGGCTACTGGTCGTGCAGTTGTCGGCTTCCCAGCTGTTGTCGGTACCGGCGGTGCCGGCTCCCGTCGACAGGTCCTGGGCGTCGAGGTTCCCGTTCAGTTGGCTGCTGTTGTGCAGGATCGTGTTGCCGCCCGAAGAGGTATCGGCCAGGAAGCCGTCGTTCAGGGACGAGGACACGATGTTGTTCCGCACAGTGTTGGCGTTGGCCGTGACACCCACCGAACCGACCCCGAAGTAGAACCTGTTGTCGTCGTCGCGGGCGGAGTTCCGGGTGGCAGTGACGTAAAAAGACGGACCAGGAACTCCCCCACATCAAGGTGCGGGTTGAAGAGCAACCCTCACCCCGACAGGGCCAACACTGAGCCAACTCGCCAGCACCTCGGGTCCGTCCTCGTGGGGGGCCAGAATCTGGCGGTGGAGGACCGACTGGTGCAGGCGATTGTTCTCGTCCCCGACCTGCTGTTGGCCCGTCGGCGCATGGAGGCGCTGGGGCTCACCGTCGTGGAGGGGGGCAGCCACCCGGGGCGCGGTACGGCCAATCTGATCGTGCCGTTCGGGCGGCAGTATCTGGAGCTGCTCGCCATCGTGGACGAGAACGAGGCTCGGACATCGGTCCAGGGTCGGCCGGTCATGGCCGCATTGTCGGCCCGCGGGCCCGGCCTGGCGCGGTGGTCCGTCGAACCCGGCGACATCGAGGCCACGGCCAACCGTGTCGGAGAGCCCATCGAACAAAGACAGCGCACTCTGCCTGACGGGACCGCCGTCAGGTGGCGGGCGGTGGCGGTGGACAGGGCCTGGGTCGAGCCCTGGCGCTGCGCCTTCATGGTCTGGGACAGCCCCGACATGCACCCTGGCGGTCGTCATGTCGTCCACCCCAACGGAGCAACCGGGTTCGCCCGACTGGACGTGGTGGTACCCGACATGCGCACGGCACTGAGGTGGCTGGGAGGGCGGGTGCCTTCAGGTGCGGTCGTGAGGGTGGGGGGCGAACCCGGTCTCGGGACTCTGCGGCTTTCTGCCCCGTCAGGCGAGATCCTCGTCGGATGAGGTCCTGACCAGCTCAGCGACGATCAATCGTCGGGCCGGCCGACGCCGTCGTCGGACGCCGTCACAGGTTCCGGTTACGGTCCCGCCCATCGGGATCGCCCGCCATCCCTTTGCCTTTCTGCGGCTGGCATCTACGGCCGGTGTCGGCCGCTCTCGCCCGTTCGGGGCCCTCATTGTGTTGTCACCCTTCCGCGCCATCTCCCACGAGCGGCAGGCCCGAAAATGCACTGGACGCACCTATGACCGTCAAGAACGCCCATCCGGAGCTCCTCGCCCACATGGAGGAGGGGATCGCCGCCCTCACCTCGTCCGACGCATGGCGGGACCACCTCGTCTTACAGAGCCGCTTCCACCGCTACAGCTACGGCAACGTTGTGCTCATCGCCTCCCAGAACCGCCGGGCCACCCAGGTCGCCGGGTTCCACACCTGGCGTCGGCTCAACCGCCGCGTCGGTAAAGGTGAGAAGGCGATATGGATCCTCGCTCCCATGGTGAGCAGGAGAACCGAACCGGGCGACGGCGAGGAGACACGGGTCATCCGCGGCTTCAAGTACGTGCCGGTCTTCGACATCGCCCAGACCCACGGCCAAGGCCCGCCCAGTATCTGCACCAAACTGTCGGGCGACGATCCGGGATGCTTCTACCACCAGCTCCAGGCCATGGCCCGGTCCATCGGCTACGGCGTCGAGGACCACCGGTTCGGCGATGCCACGAATGGCGACTGCTCGCCATCTTTGCGCCGCATCCGCGTCGAAGCGCGGAACTCGCCGGCGCAAAGGGTCAAGACCCTGTCGCACGAACTGGCCCACGCCCTGCTCCACGAGCGAGTCGAGGATCGGGCCCTCGCCGAGTTGGAAGCCGAGTCCACCGCCTACGTCGTCTGCCAGGCCATCGGCATAGACACGGGCGCCTACAGCTTCGGCTACGTGGCCACCTGGGCCGGTGGCGGTCAACAGGCCATTGTCAGCATCAAGGCCTCCTGCGAACGCATCCAGAAGGCGGCGGCCGACATCCTGCGGTTCTTCGAAGACGAGCAGGAACAAGCGGCGTAGACGGCTCAGCGCCGGGCCTGTTGCCAGAGACCGATCAGGTTTCCCCCAGAGTCCCGGCACGTCGCCCCCCGGAGGTTCCCTTCGGGGCAGGGACCGGTGACGACCTCTCCGCCATGCGCCTTGATCTGTTCGACAGACTCTTCGATGCGTTCGACATAGATGTACGGCAGCAATCCAGGTTCACGCGAGATCGCTTGATCCGTCATCCAGGCACCGCTCACATGGCCGGTCCCGTCGTCGAAGCGGGGCCTGTCGGTGTCGTGCCCACTGACATTCCAGCCGAAGACAATCCCGTAGAAGTCCGCCGCCCGACGAACGTCAGTGGCGGGTATATGCAGATACGAGATGCCGCCGGGTCTGATCAGGCCGGACGCCACGCCGGAGGCATCTCGCTGCGTCCCCGTCTCGGTCTCCGTCGTCTCGTCGTCGCTCCGGACCACGTCCCCCAGTATTCCAAGTGCCGGGCTACGCCGTGCGTCGAGCGAGGCACCGGCGAACGGTCTATTGACGGAGCTGGGCGTATTCGATGACCCGGGCGACAATCGTGTCATCGGCTTTCAGGCGCGAACCGGTGTCGAAGGGAGGCTGGGGGTCGTACTCGATCATCAACTGGGCCGCCTCGGCCGCTGTGCGGTCGACCAGCAGCTCCACCAGGCGCAGGGCCATGTCGATACCGCTCGAGACACCGGCGGCCGTGATGATCCGCCGGTCGAGGTGTTCGACCACCCGTTGATGGGTGGCCACGGCTCCGTGTACTTCGAGCTCGGTGTAGCAGGACCAGTGCGTCGTGGCCGTGAGGCCCTTGAGCAGTCCGGCGGCACCCAATACGAGCGACCCGGTGCATACCGATGTGGTGAACAGGGTGGTGCCGTGGGCATGGCGCACCCACTCGAGGACCCTTTCGTCTTGCTCCAAGGGCCGGGTGCCCACCCCACCGGGGAAGACGATAACGGCAGGCTCGGGAATGTCTTCGAAGGTGGCGTCGGCGGTGAAGCCGAGCATGCCGTTCTCACTGCGGACCTCGCCGCCCTGATGGCCGATGAAGATCACATCGATATGGGGGATGCGTTGCAGGACCTCGTAGGGACCGACGCAGTCGAGAGCGGTGAACTTGGGGAATAGGGGAATGGCAACCTGGAGTCGCTCGGTCATGCCGGTGTCCTTTGGTCGGCGACGACGCGGAAGCGACGCCGGTAGGAATCGGGGGCGACACTCAGTCGCCGTTGGAAGACCCGTCGCAGCGTCTCGGCCGTGCCGAATCCGCAGCCGGCGGCGATGATATCGAGCGTGTCGTTGGTGGTCTCGAGGTGGCGCCGGGCCGCTTCCAGGCGCACGCGCTCGACGAACCGCCCGGGGGTCTCGCCCACTTCGGCCGTGAAGACCCGGGCGAAGTGCCGCACGCTCATAGCCGCCACGGCGGCCAGGGCGGGGAGCCGGTGATCGCCACCGGGCGCCGCCTCCACCAGGCTCTGCACAGCCCGTACGGTGGAGCGCTCGGCCCGCGGCACCCACACGGGTGAGGCGAATTGGGTCTGCCCGCCCGGTCGGTGCAGAAACATCACGAGCCAGCGGGCCACGGTTTGGGCGACCTCGCTGCCGAGGTCCTCATGCACCAGTGCCAGGGCCAGGTCGATGCCGGCCGTGACGCCGGCACTGGTCCAGAACTTGCCGTCACGGATGTAGATCGGATCGGCGTCGACCTCCAGTGCCGGAAACTCGGCGGCCAGCTGCTCGGCGCGCGCCCAGTGGGTCGTGACCCGGCGCCCGTCGAGCAGTCCGGCCTCGGCGGCCAGAAAGGCGCCCGTGCACACCGCGGCCACCCTTCGACACCGAGGAGCCACCGTCCTGATCCACGACAGAAGCTCTTCATCGCCGCGGGCCGATTGCGCCTGGTCGCCACCGGGAAGCACCAGCGTGTCGATCCGCTCGCTCGTATCGGGCAGTGCCACCGTGCACAGGCCCACCCCGCTCTCGACCCAGACCGGACGCCCGTCGATCGAGGCGAGCGACACCTCATAGCCTCCGGGCCGGCCCACCGACTGGGCGGCACGGGTTGCGCCTGCGAAGACCTCGAACGGACCGACCGCGTCCAGAGACTGGAGACCGGGGTAGGCGAGAATGACGACACGGCGTTGTTTCATCGAGGCCAGCGTGACCCACCGGTCCGATAGCGTCAATGACACGTTACCCACGAATTAGGCCATCGACCCAGAGGGCCGACCACGCGACGGGGTGGGACTTTGACCGCGTTCGATGACGTCAAGAAGCTCGCCGGACACCTGCCGGAGGTGACCGAGTCAACCTCCTACGGGACTCCCTCGCTCAAGGTGCGTGGGAAGAGCTTTTGCCGCATGTGGGGAGAGCGCGAATACGAACGCTATGGAGTCTTCGACACCGAGGTCCTGGTCGTGTTTTGCGATGTCGACGAGAAGCCCCTCCTCATCGCGATGAGCGAAGGAGCTCTCTTCACGACACCGCACTACGACGGCCACGGCTCCGTTTTGATCCGTCTGAAGTNNCGAGCACCTCGAAGAGAGTTATCTCCTGAAGGCGCCGTCGTCGCTGCGTGGCGGTCTCGGCCCGCGTTAGTACTTCATGGCCTGCAGGAAGGGCAACCCGTTGGGCGTGCCGACGCCGGTCTGGTCGTCATAGCCGGGGGCGGCGAAGATCGTGGTCGGAACGTCGATGGTCTGCAGGACCCACGTCACCTTGCTGGCCGGATTTGTAGGATTGGTCAAGTTGGTCCGCACCGTGGCCTGCGTTGTGGGCGGCGCCGTCACATCGGTGATGGCCGAGGTGTCGATGTCCTCGTAGAGCAACGGGTTGATGAAACCGATGGGCGAGCCGTTGTACTGCACGGCGTCGGCGACCACACCGGCGAAGAGCGGCGAGGACAGGCTCGTGCCGCCGAGACGGTAGGTGGCGTAGTACGTCCCGTCAGGGAACTGCTGGGTCTCGCCGATCTCCAGTCCGGTGTTCGGGTCGGCCGGCATGGCCACGTCGGGGACGGCCCGCATGGGCGTTTTCCCGTTGTACTTGGAGATCTTGTTGGGGACCACCCCCACTTGGTAGAAGGGCTGGGTATACAAGATGCTGGTGCCGCCGCCTGCCCCACTGGAGAAGGTACCCGGCGGTGTCGGCTTCCAGGCGCCTTTGGACAGGTTGGAGTAGAAGTTCGACCAGCCGGCCTGGAACACGATGCTCCCGTCCTGGCCGATCTCGGTGCTCGTCCCCCCAACGGCAGTGGCGTAAGGATCGGCGGACGGCAGCCCCACCTGCTTGGTGCCGCTGGACGCCACCTCGTCACCGGCATCGCCCGACGAGAACATCACGGTGATACCCGTCGTAGCCGCCTCCAGCAGGTACTCGTGGTAGAAGTTGACCTCACCGGCCGGGATCGTTTCGCTGTTGTCGTTCCACGAGTCGGTCACCACCGATGCCAGGTGGTTGTCGATGACCGACGACCAGGCGGTGTCCAGGCCGCCAGCGCAATTCTTGCCGCCGGCGAAGACAATATTGGCTGCCGGCGCCATGGCGTGGACCGCTTCCACATCGAGGGTCTCCTCCCCGTACCAACCCTTCGCGCCGCACTCTTCTTCTTTGTTGTAACGGTCACCGGGCGGAGGGACCTGAGTGAATTGGCCGGGTGCGAACTGGGGCAGATCGTTCTGCGTGGACCAGGTGTCGGCGTCGGAGAGAATCGTCGGCGCGGCATAGGCATCGGTGATGGCCACGGTCACACCGCTTCCGTCGGTGCCGCTCTGAATGCCGTCATACAGTCCGAACGCCTTCTCGTACTGGTCGGCGTCGTAGCCGCAGATCGTGTACGGCCAGGACTGCTTGTACGCCATCGGCTGGGCCGTGGCGATCGTCTGTCCGTAGTACGACGAGCACGGCTGGACCCCGTAGTGCACGCCTTTGGGCGGGCCCGGAAGAGTGCCGTCAGTCGTCCCGTTCGAGGGTGCGCCGGTCGAACCGGTATCGGCCGGCGTCTGGAGCAACGAAGAATCGTCGAGGTTCACCACACCGGCCACGATGCCGGTCAAGGTGGGGGGGATGTCGTAGTTGCTGACGGGCTCGGCCAGATCGTGACCTTTGTAGGCGTATGTATGGAGCGTGGTGCCGACCAGCGACTCGGCCCGGCGCATGGTCCCGGTCACTTCGACATAGAGGCGGCTGGGTGCGACTGACTTCACAGTCAGACCGGCGCTGCGGACCCACGACTCGACAGCCGACACAGCGGCGGCGGACGGGGAGTAGGTGGCGCGGAACTGTGCCGACGTCAGAAACTTCCGGAACGATGCGTTGCCCGGGGTGGACAGTGCCTGAACCTCTGCCTCGACGGCAGACTCATCCGGCAGGTTCAAAAGGACCTCGAAGTCCACCGGTTCAGACGTGCTCACCGCCCCCAGGTCCTTGGCCTGTTCTACGAAAGACGGCCGGCTGTTCGACAGCGCGCTGGTGGCACTAGGCGCCGCCCCGGCGATCTGGGTGAACCCGAGACCGGCAACCAAGGCCCCCGCCATGCCAACAATGGCGTATGTCCGGCCGCGCCGGATCGTTCGACTGCGCATGTCGTAGCCCATTTCCGCGATTTCCCGCCTCGTTATTCCTCACTAACGAGCATCCTGGGCTTGACTCTCGTTTGTCAACAAGGTGGGCCGTCATTTCGTGGCGGGTGACAGCTATCGCCGAGCGGTTGATGCTTTTTTGTTCCGGTGGAGTGCGCACATTGACCATAAGGGCAGACGCTGTCCCAGGGGTCCACATCGCGTGACCTCGATGTTGTCCGGGGGGGACAATGACACGTCTCAGGTTCGGTGACGTCGTTCGGTCCGACCGATGACGACGGTGCCTGTACTCGATGTTCTTCTTGTCGTCCTCGAGTTCATCGCGCTGTTCGCCACCACCTGGATCGCCTGGTTCGCATTGGTCACCCTCTATCAGGTCCTTAATCGGAGGTCCAAGAGCCGGCACAGCCCACCCTGAACCCCACGCAAGGAAATTAAGAACGATTCAGGATCTCGGTGGCGGCGCGTTGCCCCGAAAGGATGGCCCCGTCGATGGCGCCGTGCGACTTCGTCGCTGTCTCTGTGCCGGCCCAGTGAACCCGACCCATCGGCTCCCGGAGCAGATGCCCGTACTTTGTGAGGATCCCTGTTGGGTAGTGCGCCATCGAACAACCTCGGGTCCACTCCTCGGTCCACCACGGCGTCTCGATGAATTCGGAGGGGGACGCCGCCCGGGACCCGAACCTAGCTGTTAGCCCGGACATTTCGCTAAGC
>PKWD01000016.1 GCA_003131945.1 Acidimicrobiaceae bacterium | reverse complement strand
TAGGAAACCCGGGCCGACTCACCCCCGTCCGATCGGATGCGCTACCGGTCATTCGAAATACACCAAAAGCCGCGATTCAACCAGTCGTCGACCGGTTGAGGCCGCAGGCACTATGTGGGTGATCCCTGATCTCGTTTACGAAGGCGGCGCGAAGAACTCGAGGGCGATGTTGTCTGGATCACGGAAGGACAACCCCGATCCATAGGGAGCATTGACGACGCCCCCATTGGCGATGCCAAGTTCGTCCAGATAGACCTTCCACTGATCGAGATCCGCTCGATCGCGGCAGGCAAAAGCCAGGTGGTCCAGGCCCACGTGCCGTTCATTGAACGGGAGGGTGTCAACCGGGTCGGGGAACTGGTGAAGACCGACAAGAGTCTGACCTCCGACGAGCCAGACCACGTGGCGAAATGGGCCGGTGTCTTCGTCCAGGACCGGCTTGGCGTCGAACAGTCGCTCATACCACGGGACGCTGCGGTTGAGATCGCTGACTGTCAGCGCCACATGGGTAATCGTCGGGAACTCTGGCATGTATTCCTCCTCGGGACATTGACTGCTGATGAACCTCGCACAGACCCCGATCGTCACAAGGGCTCCACTGCGAGCGGCGCGTCCACAGAACTCGTCCACAAGGCGGCTCTTGCCGATTCCAGTATCGCCCGCGACGAGCACCGTGGCAGCACAACCCCCACTGACCGACTTGAGGTGTCCGCGAGGAAATCGATCTCAGCTTGACGGCCGACGAAGTACGGGCACGACACCCGAATGGTCATGGGACGATTGTCCCACAGCGTGATTCTCCGGTCGCTTGGGCAGACGGCATCGGCGGCCATCTGGTCTGGCCGCCGATGCCCATCCTGCGAGCTGTCCGTCTGCACGGCGCCGACCTCACGGGTGCAAACCTCGTCGACTCCGACCTCACCGACTCCGACCTCACCGGCTCCGAACTCGTCGCCGCCAACCTCACCGGCGCCAGCGTCACCGGCGCCAGCGTCACCGGCGCAATACTCGCCGACACCGACCTCGCCGACGTCACCTGGAGCAACACGACGTGCCCCGATGGCACCAACAGTGACGACGACGGAGGCACCTGCGCGAACAGTCTGGGCTGAGATCCTCCAGGCCGGAATCGCCCGCTAAACCGCCTGACCCCCAACAGCCTTCGCCCGCGCCGCTCGAAAATTCCATCCGCCCTCGCATGTGGGTGAATAGGTTGACCGATCGAACATGCCTGTTCCAGCACCACGCGGGGGGCGTTGGAAGGGGCCTCGACCCGCACGACGCTCCTATATGTTTGTCAAGACCTCTCCACCCTCCGGGTCGCTGCGGCGATCGGACTTGTGGG
Source organism: Acidimicrobiaceae bacterium (assembly GCA_003131945.1). The sequence goes on along the minus strand of PKWD01000016.1, from coordinate 2,242 downwards.
GTGAACATCGAGGGGACAACCCTTCTGGTTGAACAACCTGTCCAGCTCACGAAGAGCGGCGCTCGGCGATGGTCAACTCGCGTCGGCACGTCCGTGGGACCATCGGTGCCTGGCAAAGTACCGCTGAATTCTTGCGAGTTACCTGTGGCTCCCCGAGGACTCCATCGGCGTTTCGGACACAGTTACTCGATCGCGTCACCTGTCCTTGGTCGTCTCTTGGGTAACATCAGCGAGGTCACAGCGAAAACACAGGATCTTCTGGGCACAGTATGAGCAATGCGAAAGCGGTGGCCGTGGCTCGTCGGTGCAGCAACAGTCGTCGTGGTGCTGGCGGTCGGCGCTCCCTTCGTGTACATCCACTTCATTGAGGGGCCCCCTCCTTCCAAGTTGGTCTTGCCCACCACCCCCTCCACGACAACTGCGGCGACCTCCGGCACCACCTCAGATATCGCAAGCGTCGGCGGGAGCTACAAAGTCGGCTCGGGTTCTGAGGCCGGCTACCGGGTCATGGAGGTGCTGCTCGGACAGAACTCCACGGCAGTAGGCCGCACCACGAAAATATGGGGGTCCGTCACGATCTCAGGTACCAGCGTGACGGCGGGAAAGTTCACCGTCGATATGGCCAGTGTCGAGAGTGACCAGAGCGAACGGAATGCCCAGTTCGACAGCCGGATCATGGATGTGGCGAGCTACCCGACGGCCACCCTCAAGTTGACCTCGCCGATTGCGCTCGGAACCATTTCGTCCGTAGGAACCAAGGCGACCTACACAGCAACGGCAGACCTTGCGATGCACGGTGTCACGCGGCACGTGACCTTCCCGGTGTCGACGGAGCGCACGGCCGCGGGATTTATGTGTTGGCCGACGTTCCTATCGTGTTCGCCGATTGGGATATCTCCAATCCCAGCATCGGCGGATTCGTTACCACCGACAGCTCAGGAACACTCGAGGTACTGGTTTTTCTGACCAAGGGCGCCGGGAACCCGGTGGCTACTGGCTCGGGCTCATCCTCGGTCGGCGGCGCAGGAGGGCCGGTCACCGTTCCGAAGACCACCGTGCCGGAGATCACCATTCCTCCCCACTGAGCGAAATTCAGCACCAGTGCCCCAGCTCTTCCCAACACGCGTCCCCAACAACTGTGGGTCGGGGTGTCGCTCTTCGTTATAGCGGTCCCAGAGAAATGCACCCGACAAAACGTTTGACCTGGGATTGTGCACCGAGCTGCGACAAACAAGCTCCTCGTATGCCTACCAAAGCCGGTTTTGCAACCAGCAGATCGCCGGTTCGAGTCCGGTCAGCTCCACTCGTGGTCCTTCTTGCAACGTTTGCGCTGGCGGAACCGTGCAAATGATGTCCGATCGCTCGGACACATAAGTGTCGACTCTCAAACCATGATCAGGAACGTGGGCCGAACCGCCCGGCGAGACGGTCAGCCGCCGTTGTCCGCTTGACGCCCGGCCACGCTCGGTGTCCGGATCTGGCTCATCTCTAGGTTCCGCTCACTCGATCGCCTGGTGCGCCATTGCCGCGGTCTCACGACCGGCGAACAGCCAACCGACGATCGCCGCGAACGCCGGCATGCCCACAAGGATGAGGAGGAGGTCCGCGACGGGAATGTTCCCGAGCGCGGCGATCCCCCCGTTCAGCGAGTTGCTCCGCAGCCAACCGATCATGCCGATGTAACCGCCCACCACCCCGAGGAGTGCACCGAGGAAGCCGAGCGTTCCAGCCGTCACGGCAGTCAGCGTGCGCCGCGTGTAACTGGACGCACCGGTCGCCGCCAGCGTACGGAGGTCGCCCGCCGTCTCGCTCCGGACGAGCCCGACCGACATCCCGAGCACGCCCAGGGCGATCACGATACCGACGATCGTTGCCCAGCCGATGACTGCGGACGAGGTCGGCTGGTCGTTCTTCGCCTCGACCGAGAGCTGCGACGTCGACGCGGTGAGCTCGGCACTGCTGATCTGGGCAGCAGTGAAGGGCTGCGATCCCTGGATCAGCCAGCTGTTCCCGGAGGACACTTGGATGTGGAACTCGTGCATCGCGTGCTCGGTGATCACCGTGTTCGGCGCCGACACCCCGCTTGGTAGTGCCCCGACCTCTTGGATCACCGGGTTCGCGAGACAGCCCGCGGCGGCCGTACAACGCGGGGATGGCCCTAACTTGCCACCCGATGCGTAGTCGAGGCCGAGACCCGAGACGCCCGAGAGACCAGGTCGTGAGCTCAAGATGTCCGCGTTCG
>PKWD01000045.1 GCA_003131945.1 Acidimicrobiaceae bacterium | reverse complement strand
GCGACCACGTCACGAAGGTGGCGAGGAGCAGGATCGCGAACAGGGTTACCGAGGCTTGGTAGGGCACGTGGAAGCCAACGTGCAAGACGTCGGCGCACATCGTGCCAAAGACACTGACCATCACCACGGCTGACCAGTAGGTCGAGATGAAAAAGCGAGGCGCGGTCAACTGCCACCATAAGACCGCGGCGAAGACCACGCCCGCGCCCAGCACCGCGAGCTCGGGGTTGAATCGATGAACCAAGAAGTCTGAGGTCGCTTCTCCCATGGCGGTGGAGAGGAGCTTCAAAACCCAAAAGACGCCATCGATATTGGATGGCACTTTGCTAGATCGAAAACTTCGACGGAGACGCAGAGGCATGCGAGACAGAGCTCTAGGACTCGGGCACCAGGTGCTTAAGGAACTTGGTCGGATCGACCGCGATGAACAGTGCGCTGGCTTTGGCGACGTCGACGTCATTGGCGCGCACGCTGGCCTCCACGAAGAGTTTGCGATGAGCGTGTCGCGAGAGCCACGCTCGCGCGCTGAGCGCCTCGCCAATGGGCGTGGGTGCGAGGTAGGTGATATCGAGTTGTCCTGTGAAGGCGAGGACGTCGTGGATCGCGAGAACGAGACCCATCGTCTCGTCGATGAGGGCCGCCACGACACCGCCGTGCGCCCGACCCGGCGCGCCTTCGAAAGCTCGACCGAGCGTTACGTCCATCACGGCGACGTCACCTTCTCGACGCAGCGACGCGCCCAGCCCGAGGGGATTGGTCAGGCCCGAGACGAAGGAGTCGTTGAAGAGTTGGTGGTGCTCGACATCGTCATGTCGCGGTACGGCCATCTTGAAGTTCGCCAGATCCATCTTCGGGAACGTTCGAACGCGCCCATCGGCTTCTTCGACGATCTTGGTGAGTTGGTCCAGCGGCTCGATCAGGGCGTCGAGCTGTTCGTCACTCAGCGACCTCGCGATGAAGTCGTGTCCGAGCGCACGCAGGCGCGCGGCGACCTCGCCTCGCCGTTGATCGTTGGTCATTAGGCGCCGACGTAGTGTCGATCGGCCACCCGCAGCGCACGATCCAGCCGGTTGAGTCCGTCGCGCGCCTCGTCGTCGGTGACAGTGCACGGCGGCACGACGTGGAGACGATTGAAGTTGGCGAAGATTAAGAGTCGCTCGTCACGGCAGGCCGCGAGGATCTCGTTCATGGCGGGCGAACTCGCGCCGTAGGGCGCCAGGGGCTCTCGGGTCTTTCGATCACTCACGAGGTCGAGTGCGAAGAAGACACCGAGACCGCGAACGTCCCCGATGACGCGGTGCGTGTTCGCCATTGCCGCCAGAGCGGGACGCAGTACCTCCTCACCCACGCGACGCGCGTTTTCTATGATGCCATCGCGTTCCATCGCCTCGATTGAGGCCACGGCGGCGGCGCAGGCCAGCGGGTGGCCTGAGTAGGTGAGACCCCCGGGGTAGACCCGGTCATTGAAGGTCGCGCTGATGGCCTCGTTAATCACGACACCACCGAGGGGCACGTAGCCCGAGTTGACGCCCTTGGCGAACGTCACGAGATCGGGCTTCACGCCATGTTGTTGATAGGCGAACCACGATCCGGTCCGTCCGAAGCCGCACATCACTTCGTCGGCGATATAGACAATGCCGTGACGGTCACAAAGTTCGCGGACGCCCTGGAGATACCCCGACGGCGGGACCATGATGCCCGCCGTCCCCGGAATGGTCTCTAAGATCACCGCGGCGATGGTGGCCGGTCCCTCGAAAGCAATGGTGTTCTCCAAACTCTCGAGCGCGCGTTGACACTCCTCTTCTTCGTTCTGGGCGTGGAAGACGGACCGATAGAGGAAGGGTCCAAAGAAGTGCACGACGCCCGCCGAACCGTTGTCGTTCGGCCAGCGTCTCGGATCACCGGTCAGATTGATCGAGGTCGCGGTGGCGCCGTGATAGCTGCGATACGTCGCGAGCACCTTGGATCGACCCGTGTGCAGTTTGGCCATTCGCACGGCGTGTTCAACGGCCTCGGTACCGCCGTTTGTGAAAAAGACCTTCGCCGCACCCTCAAAGGAGTGATCGAGGATCATCTCGGCGGCCCGGTAGCGCTTCTCGTAGCCGTGCTGGGGCGCGAGGGTGGCCAACGTCGCGGCCTGCTCTTGGATAGCGCGCACCACCGAGGGGTACTGATGACCGAGATTGGTGTTGACGAGTTGGGAGGAGAAATCGAGATAGGTGACGTCGTCCTCGGTGGTGACGTAGACGCCCTGGGCCTCTTTCACCATCATCGGGTTGATCGAGCCCTGGGCCGACCACGAGTGAAAGACGGAGGCTTTCTCTCTCTCGAGGCTGGTCAGTGCGGAGCGGTCGGTCGCCATGTCAGGGTCCTTTGATTCGTACCGCAGACGCTAACGCACCGCGAAGTGGTGCAACTCGCGTGTGCGTGGGCGTTTCCTCAGAATCGCAACGCGTGGCACGCTCGCCTCTCAGTAGTTGCGCTCGGCGTCCCTACGCTCTTGCTCGATCAACATCTCTTTCGAGCCGTCATCCTCGTGGTCCGCGGATGTTCGAAGTTCCGCCGACGCCGTGGGGTCGTTGGTCACCTCTCGACCGAGGCCACTATTCATTGCCGTTCTCGGGCCTAAGAGGCCACTACGGTGGCTCTCATCCGATACGGCCTGCTCTTCCAAGATGTCAGCGGCTTCACGGCCATGCTGTCGAGAGCCCGCGTCACTGCTCGACGACGGACTGAACATGTTCTTTATGCGGTCAAAGAGTCCCATGTTCGTAAGGTATCGCACCGGGCGCTCTTCTGTCCAGGTGTGGGGAGCGTGAGGGCTGTTTCATACCGCGACGTCACCTCGTGGTGGGGCTAGTAAGAATCGAACTTACGACCTCGTCATTATCAGTGACGCGCTCTAACCGACTGAGCTATAGCCCCGCAGGGGTACCAATCTACACCAGGGCACGAAACGCATTAGGTGCTCGACGTCTCCCAAAACTTCGACTTCATGGACTGACTGGCCGTGCCCAGCAGCGTGCCAGATCGACTCCATAGATAACCAATGCCCTGCGCGAAGCCGCCGGCGAGTGCGTGCAGGTGAATCTCGATGAGCACCCACTCCGTCGGTTCGAGCGTCGCGACGCGGATGGTGTTGTCGAGACTGTGTCCCATGGTCTGACGTCCCAATGGTTGCGAGGCGCTTCCGGCAACGAGATCGCCGAAGATCGCCAAGGTGGCGGCCGAAGGCGCTAAGTGATTGGGGACACGTGCCCACAGGGCCGACACGGGCGAGCCCAACGTAGAGTCCAGTTCAGTGAAGGATCGGCCGATGGCGATGCGCGTTTCTAGGTGATCGAAGATCGAGTTGTCAAACTGACGGGTCAACACGCGCGGCGGGCAGTCCTCGGGCGCGGGAACCTCGGGCATGGTGAGCCACGGGACCGGCGCGTTCAGTTCCCCGGTGCCCAAGGCGGCGTTCACGGTGAGCACCTCACGCTCTTCGCAGTAGGTGGTGGCGCGAGCCTGCGTCACGCGATTGCCCACGACGGCGAGGTCAACCTCGACGTTCACTTCGGCGCCGAGCGGCGCGAAGGAGAGGTAGTGCGCCGCGGCGTAGATAGTGGGCCGTGCGCTGGCTTCTTCCAAGGCCACGATGCCCGAGGCGAGACCGCAACCGCCGAAGAGAAACTTTCCCGGGGTCATCAGCCGCTCGGTGACTCGAAAGCGCCACGTGGTCTCGCTCACTCGTTCTATTCCCAAGAACTCTTTGACGTCCACGAGGCATGAGGCTACTGGAAGGGCTGCGTCGAACCTCGCGATGACGACCTAGGAAAGTTCGCCACCGGGCAGACTTGAGGCGTGATCGACCCGCGCTTTATCTATCTCGCGTTGGCGCTCGCCGCCTTTGGCGCGTACGGCTACGTGCGCGACACGTGGCGTGGCGTGACGTCGCCGAATCGAGTGACGTGGTCGCTCTGGGGTTTAGAGGGCGTGCTCGCCTTTGGCGTCGAGATCCAACAACACGTCGGCTTGGCGTCGTTGATGACCTTGATGCTCGGACTGGGACCGTGTGCGGTGGTGCTGGCGTCGTTTCGCAACTCGCACAGCGTGTGGAAGATCGGCGCGTTCGACGTCGTGTGCGGGCTCGTCTCGCTCGCCGGCCTGGCCTTTTGGGCTTTCGTGCACGAGCCCACCGTGGCGCTCGCCGCCTTCGTCGGCGCCGACCAGGTCGCGGGGCTGCCGACGGTGCGCAAATCCTGGCTGGTGCCGAGTACCGAGTCGCCACGGGTGTTCATTATGGGCAGTTTGAACTGTGGCATCACGTTATTGACCCTGAAGATCTTCACCACGGCCGGCGCGCTCTTTCCCGGCTGCGTCGCCGTGATGGACTTGGTCTTGGCGATCTTGATCGTCGCGCGGGTCGGTCCGCGTGTTCGAGGTGATTCGATCGTGTCGTCGCGGGTGATCACGTCACGCTCTCACGAGTGAGAGGTACCGTGACGACGCGTTTGGTACAATGAGTTCCCCGCGGGGATGTAGCTCAGTTGGTAGAGCGCGGGCTTTGCAAGCCTGAGGTCGTGGGTTCGATCCCCATCGTCTCCACCAGATGTGTAGCTAGACCCGTCAGCCCCACCACACGTCATCGATGTGGCTAGGTCTTTTCTAGGTTCTGGTAGTGCTCGCGCCAGATGAGTCGGTAGATGCGGCTCTTGCGAGGAATCGAGCGAAGTCCCGGAATGAAGGGCATGAGCGTGAGTGCGGCCGTCAAGATGATCATCACCGCGAGCACCAAGATGTCGGCGTTGCCACTGGAGTTGAATGGCGGAATCTGGTACCAAAAGGTGTAGAGCCAGAGCCACGCCGAACCCGGGTAGCTGCCCGTCTCGTTCATCACGCCCCACTGCTCGCCCTGGAGATGTTGCTTGGTGGCCACGTCGCCCAGGTAGTTCCCGTCCGAGATGAACAGCAGGCTCTGGGTGTAGTCGGTTGAGTAGAAGGTGTCGCCGGTGATAAGCGCCTGATCGAGGGCGCCGCTGCGAGCCATCCCGGTGAGGTCGTTGATCATGACGGGCACCGGGCCGGCGTTGGTGGCGTTGACCACGATCTGTCCCCCGGTGAACTTCATGTCGCTCGACGCCTTGGTGTAGTTAGCCACCCACGAGGCGCGCGTTTTCATCGAGGCCTTGGTCCACATGGCCAGGTTCTGATCGAGCACCGGCTGATTGGGCAGCGCCTTGAGCGGATTGACCACGAAGTCGTTGGTCGTGCTAATAGGAATGTGAATGCCGACCCAGTACTCGAGCTTCAAGGGGCCGAGAGCCTGGCTGGCGCTCGAGGACTGCACGTTGTAGGGCGCGCCGTACGACGCCGTCAGTGAGGTGCCGTTGAGTTCAGACAGGGCGGTCGTGGCAAAGTCGACGGGCGCCGCGTTGGACCAGCTCTTGATGGTGATTGCGGGTACGTCGGGTGAACCAAAGAACAAGGCCAGCAGCACGGTCAAAAGTCCGACGACCACGAGGGCGATGGTTCCCTCCTTGATGATGTCGTAGGGCGTGTGTCCGCCCTTCCACTCGGGCGCGTCGACATCGGGGCGAAAGTTCTTTTTGCTCACTGTTCCGCTCCGGGCGCGACGGGATTGACTTCGCGCGGCTGTCGGGCCGGACTGTCTTCGAACGGTGTCACGACGCCTTTGACGCGAACCATGACGACGTGCGCGACCACCAGGAGTACGAGAACGATCGGCATCAACACGATGTGCCACATCAGCATCTGACCGGGATTGAGCAGATTGAAGAAGGCCCCGCCACCACTGGAGTTAACGGCGTCCTTGGCTTGTGTCGAGATCCACTGGGAGTCAAAGTTGGTCTGGGACACGTAACCGGTCAACGCGGTCACGATTGACATCAAGAAGAGGACCATGCCGGTAATCCACGTCATGGCCCGGCCACCGCGCCACGCGGCCATGAAGTACTTGCCCCACAGGTGGATAACCATTGAGAAGAAGAAGATCTCCACGCTCCACAGATGCAGCGAGTTCACGAAGTGGCCCAGCGTCGAGATGTGCCACCACTCGGGACCGAAGATGGCCAGAATGCAGCCCGTGGCGATCACGACGATCAATGCCGAGATCGTCGTCACCCCGAACACGTAGATCCACGACGAGACGTAGCTGGGCTGTGTGTCGGGCAACATCTTTTCCGGAGGCAACTTGCCGAAGCCGCCTCGACGAAGCCGTGTCGTCCACTGCCGGTCGATTTCGGAGGTGCTCACTGGTTCTCCTTGCGACGGCGCCGACCGGGGAAGGGAAGTAGGAGCGCCGCGACGAAGGTCAAGACCATCAACACGATGACGATTGCGTTGGCCGCACTAATTTCCAGGAAGTGCCAATGGAAATAGTGGTCGGGCCGGTTGAGGGGAAATAGCGTCGCGAAGAGGAAGGCGCCCATGTTAGTAATCCATTGCTCGGTGGTTCCCCCGGGTCAGTCTCGCACACTGTCGGTAGGCGCCGTTAGGGACATTGGTTCCTTGTGCAGAGAATCACGAGACGGGGCGTTTTGTCCCGGGTTCGCGGTCGCGGGCGATTTGCTTGAGATTGAACTGAGTGACGCCGATGGTGAGCGCGATGGCCCCGGCGACGTGCAGCTCCACGAGCCAGGCGGGCAGGTGCGTGAGGTACTGAGTCGCCCCAATGGCCGCTTGCACCAGTGAGATGTACACCAGTCGGCGAACGCCAAGTTTGAGCGCCGTGGGCGCGGCACTCCTCCAGATCGCGACGAGCACGCCGGTGATCAACCCGATGAAGAGCACCGCCGCCAGCGAGTGAACCCACGCAGCCGACGAGAGTGCGAACGGCAGTCGCTTGGCGACGAGTTGGCCTTGGGAGGCACCGGCGTGCGGACCCGAGCCCGTCGTCGCGGTGCCGGTTAGTACCAGTACGAAAAAGGGGATCCACAACGACCGTGCGACGACGCGAAAGTAGGGATCGCGCACGTCGGCGCGCGCATCCGCGCCGTAGACGTACTTCGAGTGGTGATAGAGCGTCGCGCCAATCGCCACCATCGCGAGACTGAGCAGCATATGAAGCGACACCAGGTAGGGATTGAGTTTGGAGTACACCACAAAGGCGCCCAGCACCGCGTCGGCGACCACGCCGAGGACCAGGGCCCCCGACAACGCGACCAAGTCGCCGCGCCGCCGCTCTCGTATCAGTGCGGCGACAAACGTGACCCCGACGAGCACCACGAGGATAATGGTGACCATCCGGTTGCCGTATTCGATCAGGGGATGAAGACTCCACGATCCGGTGAGTCGGTCGTGAAAGCACGTCGGCCAGTCCGGACATCCCAATCCCGAGCCGCTCAGGCGAACGGCCGCGCCCGTGAGGACAATGACGATCATCGACAGGAACGTGGCGAGGGCGAACCACCGAAAGACTGGACCGCTCACGCGACGTCGCGTCATGGAAGGCACCGACCCAGCCTAGGTAATTGGGCGACTCCTAGGATGTCCTCTGTGACAGTCTCCGCTACCGCGCCGCACTCGACGGCCGAGGTATTGAAGGGCTATCTGGCTCTGACCAAGCCGCGCATCATTGAGCTGCTCTTGGTGACGACGGTGCCAACGATGATTGTCGCCGCCAACGGTTTCCCACGTCTGTGGCTGATCGTCGCGACGTTGATCGGTGGCACGCTCGCCGCGGGTGGCGCGAACGCCTTCAACATGGTGATCGACCGCGACATCGACGCCATCATGGAGCGAACCAAGAAGCGTCCATTGGTGACCGGCGTCATGTCCGCGCGTTCGGCGGCACTGTTCGCTTTCGCCCTGGAGGTCGTGGCCTTCGCGGTGCTCGTTATCTGGGTAAATCAACTCTCGGCCTGGCTTGCGCTGTCCGCGACGGCTTTTTACGTGGTGGTATACACCATGATTCTGAAGCGCCGCAGCAAGCAGAACATCGTCATCGGGGGAGCCGCGGGCGCGGTGCCGGTGTTAATTGGCTGGGCGGCGGTGACCAACTCACTGGGTTGGACCCCGGTGTTGTTGTTCCTCGTCATCTTCATCTGGACTCCGCCGCACTTTTGGGCGCTGGCCGTTCGCTACCGTGACGACTACCAGGCCGCCCACGTGCCGATGTTGCCGGTGGTGGCGTCGCTTCGTCGCACCACGCTCGAGATACTTATCTATTCAGTCGTGATGTGGGCGCTGACGTTGCTGATCGGGCCCAGCGCGCACCTGGGATGGATCTACGCCGTGTCGGCGACCGTGCTCGGAGGTATGTTTACGTTCTACGCGCTGCGTCTGTATCGACACGCTCGAGTGGACAAGGCCAATGTCGCCGAAGCGATGCGACTGTTCCACTTTTCCATCACGTACCTTTCGGCCCTCTTCATCTTGATGGCGGTTGACGTACTTGTCCGACACCACTAAGAGTCCCAGGGGACGGCCGTCTCCGATGATGTTCGTGTCGCTGGGCCTGGGAGCCGTGGTCGCCATTGCGTTGATCACCGTCGTGTCGGTGCTCACGGGCGGCAAGGCGACACCAAACAACGAGGCACCGCCGTCGGCACTGGTCGGTACTCACATAAAGAGTTTCACGTTGGGTGGTCTGAACGGCGGCACGGTGTCCGCGCCGTGGACGTCGGGTCGCGCCAGCGTGTTGATCTTCTTCGCAAGTTGGTGCGGACCCTGTAAGAGCGAGATGCCCAAAGTCGCCGCGTACCTGCGAACCAACGCGTCGAGTACGGTCGAAGTTCTCGGCATGGACGCCAACGACGAGCGCGCTGCCGCACGGGCCTTTGTGGAGAAAGACGGCGTGACCTTCCCGGTGGCCTTTGACGCCAATGGTGACGTGACCAGCGGTGACTTTTCATTCCTCACCGTTCCCGAGACCGTCTTTCTTAACGCGAAGGGTGTCGTCACCCAGGTCTACTTTGGCGCCATCCCCGTCAAGCAACTGGCCGAAGGTATCAAGAACCTCGAGGCGACTTAGTCCACTCGAAACGTTCGTGACGCGAGGAGTGGCGCCGCGACGGCCCACAGCGCGAGCGAGAGCCAGTCGGCACCGCTGGGCCGCAACCCGTGTCCGAGGACCCGATGGAGGGCTTCGCCCATCGCTCCCGACGGCAAACAGATCACGATCCTTCGAACCAGCGACGGCAACGACGTCAGAGGCACCACAATGCCCGAGAGCAGCAGTAACACGAGATAGAGGCCGTTGGTCACGGCCAGGTTGATTTCCGCGCGAAGCCATCCGGCGAGCGCGAGGCCGATACCGGCCAAGCCTGCTGAACCCAGCACCAGCGCCAGAGTCACCTCGAGGGCGCCCATGACACCTCCGTGGGGATGCCACCCCAACAACAGCGCGACGATCGAGAGAACAATCACTTGCAGCACTTCGGTAACAAGAACCCCGGCCACTTTGGCGCCGATGAGACGTCGGCGCCCTAGGGGCGTGACGAACAAGCGTCGCAGTACACCTGAGGCACGCTCAAAGCCGGTGGAGATCGAAAGGGCCACCAGTGAGGTCGAGAGCACACAGAGCGCCAAGATCCCGGGTGCGATGAAGTCGACGCGATGTTGTGCGGGCGAGGCGGTGACGTGGGTCAACGAGAAAAACACGAGCAAGAGCACCGGAATGCCAATGGTCACCAACAACGTCTCGCCGCGGCGAATGGTCATGGCGACCTCGGCGCGGGTCTGTGCCCACCACGCGCTCACGGTCGCGCGTCGCTTCGTTCATCGGCAATGAGTTCGAGGTAGCGCTCTTCTAGCGACGCTCGTGTTCGAAGTGAAACCAACGAGAGGCCGACGCTCGAAAGATAGTTTGTCACGAGCGCAATTCGCTCGGGCGACGACGCGAGCGCACAGTGAAGGAGTCCGGCGCCGTCGGGTGTTACCTCACAGTTCAATAATCGAGCGAGAGCGGTCGGGTCAACGGACCCCGATGCTTCGATGATCATCTCGGGCGAACCCGCGAGTTCATCGAGCGTGCCCTGAGCGACGACGCGGCCCTGGTGCATGACGACCAGCCGATCGGCCAAGCGTTCTGCCTCATTCAGTTCGTGAGTGGTGAGAAAGAGGGCGCACCCGCGCTCGCGCTCGGAGCTGATGAGATCGCGAATGGCTTGGCGACCTTCGGGATCGACGCCCGTCGTGGGCTCGTCGAGCACGAGCGCGCGCGGACGCCCGAGCAGGGAAAGGGCCAGCAACGTACGTTGCTGTTCGCCTCCGCTGAGGCGCCGCCACGGCGTTCTTGCGCACTGTTCGAGGTCGAGCAACCCCAGCAGTTCATTGGTGTCACGCGGTGCGTCGTAGTACGACGAGGTAAGTCGCAGCACGTCGCGCGGCGTCATCGGCGCCCACACCCCACCTCGTTGGAGCAGGGCGCCGGTGCGCACGACAACTTCACGGTGATCACGTCGCGGGTTCAGACCATGAAGATGAACGGTGCCCGCATGGGGCGCACGAAAGCCGAGCAGGGTCTCGACGACGGTCGTCTTGCCGGCGCCGTTGGGCCCGAGCAGCGCGACCACTTCGCCGTAGTTCACGTTCAGCGTCACGTCGTCCACGGCGCGCAACGTATCGAAGGAGACCTCCAGATGGTTGACGTCGACGGCGTAACTCATGCCTAACGAACCTAGACGGTTCCAAGAACCCGTTGAGCGTGTCTCGATAGGCTTGGCGCATGATTGACCTCGTTGAGCTACGCCGCGAGCCCGACACCGTCAAGGCAGCCTTGGCGCGCCGTGGCGTCTCGTTGGCCACGATGGACGAGATCTTGGCGCTTGACGTCGAGCACCGGCGACTTCTACAAGAGGCGGAAGGTCTGCGTGCCCGGGTGAAGGATCTCTCGCGCCAGGTGGGCGAGGCTCGCCGCAACAAGGACGCCGCCACGGCCGAGACGCTCGCCCTGACGAGCCGAGGGCTCGGTGACCAAGAGCGCGTGGCGAGCGAATCGACTGACGTCGTGGCGGCGGCGCTTCGTGACCTTGTACTAATGATTCCTAACGTTCCCGACCCCAAGGTCCCGGACGGACTCGATGAAAATGACAACGTCGAACTTCGTCGTTGGTGGGTCGGGATGGATCAAGGTGCGCCTTTTCCCACCTACGCCGATCATCAACGCGTTCCTCACTGGGAGATCGGCACCCAGCTCGGCATCTTGGACATGGAGTCGGGCGCCAAGCTGGCGGGCTCGATGTTCGCGCTCTATCGAGGCGCGGGTTCACGCTTGGTACGCGCTCTCGGATCCTTCGCGCTCGATCGCCACGCGAGTGACTACGAAGAGATCCACCCGCCGAGCTTCGCCTTGAGCGAGACCATGGTGTCGACGGGTCACTTACCCAAATCACTCGACGACATGTACGCCATCGAACGCGACGGTCTGTGGGCCATTCCCACTGGCGAAGTCCCCCTGACCTCACTGCACCGCGGCGAGATTCTCGACGAAGCGGCATTGCCCATTCGCCTCACCGCTCAGACGGCGTGCTTTCGCCGCGAAGCGGGCGCCGCGGGACGAGACACCCGGGGACTGCTGCGTGTGCACGAGTTCGACAAGGTCGAACTCTTCGCGTACTGCACACCGGGCCAAGCTGACGAGGCTCACGCCGACATCTTGCGACGCGCCGAGGAGCTCTTGCAGGCCCTCGGCCTGACTTATCGACTATTGAATCTCTGCACCGGTGACTTGGGCACCGCCTCGGCGTACACGATCGACCTCGAAGTGTTCAGCCCCGGCGTCGATCGCTGGCTGGAGGTGTCGTCGGTGAGTTGGTTCCGTGACTTCCAATCTCGCCGGGCCAACGTGCGCTATCGAACCAGTAACGGCACGACGGCCCTGGTGCACACCGTCAACGGCTCAGCGCTGGCGTGGCCCCGTATGTGGGCGGCTCTGGTGGAGACCTACCGTCAGGCCGACGGATCGGTCGTGTTGCCCGACGTGCTCGCGCCGTACATGGGCGGCGAGAGAACGATTCGCCCTAAGGCTTCGTGAGCTCGTAGCGGTAGCCCACGCCGCGCACGGTCGTGATGTGCGTGGGACTCTTGGGTTCATCCTCGATCAGGGTTCGCAAGCGCTTGATGTGCACGTCGAGGGTCTTGGTGTCGCCCACGTAGTCGTTGCCCCAGACCCGGTCGATGAGGACATCGCGGGTGAGCACTCGACCGGGATTCTCGAGCAACAGTCGAAGGAGCGCGAACTCCTTCTTGCGAAGTTTGATCTCGTCGCCGTCGACGAAGCAACGACGGGCGTCAATGTCCATACGGATGTTGCCTCGCACGATCTCTTCGTCAATGTCCTCTTGATCGTCGCCGCGCCGTCGGCGAAGCACCGCGCGGATGCGCGCTACCAGTTCTCGTAGGCGATACGGCTTGGTGACGTAGTCGTCCGCGCCGACCTCGAGCGCGACGACCGTGTCGATCTCGGTGCCCTTGGCCGTGACCATGATGATGGGAACCGACGACCGCGACCGGATGGCCCGGCAGACGTCGATGCCCGACAGCTTGGGCAACATGATGTCGAGAAGGACGAGATCGGGCTCGATCCGATCGAACATCTCGAGGGCCTCGTTACCGTCGCGGGCGACGCTCACGTCGAAGCCCTCACGCGCCAGGCCGATGGCCAGGGCGTCGACGAACGACTCCTCGTCCTCCGCCAGCAGCACGTTGATCCTGGTCGAATCCGTCGTGTCGGACACGGGCTCAGGCCACCTCGGACTGGGTGGGGAGGATGAGCCGGAACGTCGAACCTTCGCCCTCGCGTGATTCGACCTCGATGCGGGCCTGGTGGTTGGCGGCCACGTGTCGCACGATAGACAGCCCCAGTCCGGTACCGCCCGTTGTCCGGCTTCGGCCCTGGTCGACGCGGTAGAAGCGCTCGAAGATGCGATCGAGGTCGCGCGCGGGGATGCCGACCCCGTGGTCCTCGACCTCGAGGGTCACCTCCCCGTCGCCCACGGTGCCGGTGAAGCTGACCGTATTGCCGTCGTAAGAGAACTTCACCGCGTTCTCGAGGAGGTTGTACAGCGCCGACACCAGTTGCCGCCGGTCACCGAGCACGGCCATCGGGGGGGTCGGCTCGGCCATCTCGATCTTCACGTCCCGCTGCTCGGCCGCCGCCCGCATCCGTTCGACGGCTTCGGCCATGAGCAGGTTGACCAACACCGGCTCGCGCGGCGGTGCCTCCTCCGACTCGATGCGCGACAGGTCGAGGAGGTCGTCGATGATCCGGCTCACCCGGAACGCCTCGGTGTGGATCCGGCTGGCCAGGCGCTGGGCCACGGTGGGATCGGTCTCGGCCACCAGGGTTTCGGCCAGCAGTCCGAGAGCGCCCATCGGAGTCTTCAACTCGTGGCTCACGTTGGCCACGAAGTCGCGGCGGATCTCCTCCAGACGGCGCCGCTCGGAGATGTCTTCGATGACGGCGATGACGCCCAGCGTGCGCCGACCGTCGTCGATCAGCTGGGTGCGGACGGCCAACGTCCGGCGCGGCGGTCCGTAGAGGTCGAGCGTCTTGTCCGCCGCCCCGATCTTCCAGGCGTCGGCCAAAAGTTCGACGACGGCCGTCGCCGCCAGCGCGTCACCGTGACGGCCACCCATGAGGCCGACGGCGCGGGCGTTTCTGAACACGACCTCCCCGTTCTCCTCGCAGACGATGACGCCCTGGGGGAGCGTGTCGAGGGCATGGCGCAGACGGATGGCGTCGGCCGACGATTCGGCCACGGCCTCGGCGGCGCGGTCGGTGACCTGCTCGAGGTGGTGCAGGGCCGGCTCGACTCCGGCCGGGTCCTCTTGCGGGGTCTCGACCCCGAGGCGGGTGGCCAGGGCTGACAGGCGTTGCTCCAGCGAGGTGCGCCCTGACCGCCGGCCGAGGACGGTGGCCACCACGATCCCGGCCACGGCCAGGACGGCGAGAACGACGAACCCGACGAGGGCGACGGAGTCCGAGATCCCCCCGGTCGCACCCTCCATCGCTCCCAAAACCATTGCTCCCCAGCATGGCAGGCCGGGACCGGCACCCGGTGCGGCCCTTTTGCCCTGCTCCTTGTCCTGCTCGGGTGATGGCCGTCGGCGCCTCGGCCGAAGGGTAGAAGGAGCCGGTAGGCATTGGCGGGGTATGAAACATCATGAAATATCTTGAAAAGGCCAATCGTGTTCCGTAAGGTGCGGAGCATGCTCCTGGCTGACGTGACATTGACCCCCGATCCGGCCAACCTTCCCGGCGGCGAGGTACTCCAGCACCTGACCAACGGGCTGGGGGGCTGGGCTCTGATCGGCGCCCTGGTGGCGTTGGTGATCGGCGCCGCGACGTGGGCGCTCGGCTCGCACTCGCAGAACTACCAGCAGTCGTTCACCGGTCGCAAGACCGTCCTCGTGGCCGGCCTCGCCGCGTTGTTGATCGGCGCCGCACCGGCCATCATCAACTTCTTCTTCCACGCCGGACAGGGCGTGCACTGACGTGCCGGCGAGCGCCGGAGCAGCCGGGGTGGCCGGGGCCGTGACCGGTGCCGCCGGTCACGTGGTGTCGAGTCTCGTCGGCGTCGGCTTCTCCGCCGTCTTCGATGCCGCCGGCCAGTGGGTGGCGTCGGGCGCCGTCTGGCTCCTCGGCCAGGTCGGCCGGGCCATGTCGGCCACCACCACCGTCGACCTGACCTCGCAATGGTTCTCGGCGCATCTGTCGGTCATGGTCACGCTGTCCGCCGCCCTCGTGCTCCCCATGGTCTGCTGCGCCACTATCCAGGCGCTCTACCGTCAGAGCGCGGCGATGCTGGCTCGCACGTTTCTCGTCCAGCTCCCGCTGGCCCTGCTCCTCACCGGTATCGCCGTCGAGCTGGTCCAGATGGCGCTGGCCGTCACCGACACTCTTTCGGCCCAGGTTCTCGCCAGCAGCGGAGTGGACACCACGAACATCCTCTCCCCCGTCTCGAGCTTCCTCGTCGGGGTCGGCGTCCTCGTCGACCCCGGCGTTCCCGCCTTCGTCGTGTTCATCGGTGGCCTCCTCGTCGCCATCGCCACCCTCGTCCTCTGGCTCGAGCTCGTCGTGCGCGCCGCCGCCGTCTCGGTCGCCACTCTGTTCCTCCCCCTGGCCCTGGCCGCCCTCGTGTGGCCGGCCGTGTCCCACTGGTGCCGGCGCCTGGCCGACACTCTGGTGGCGCTCATCCTGTCGAAGTTGGTCATCGCCGCCGTGCTGTCCCTGGCCGCCGGGGCCCTGGCCGGCGGTCTCGGTCTGGGGACCAACGGAGGCGGCGCCGGTGGATTTGNNTCACCGGCATCGCCCTGCTCGTGATCGCCACTCTGTCCCCCTTCACCCTGCTGCGCCTGATCCCCGCCATCGAGGCGGGAGCGGTGTCGCACCTCGAGTCGGCCCGTCATCGCATGGCTTCGGCCGCGCAGGCACCCCTGCGGGGCCGCAATCTTGCTCTCGACATGGCGCAGATCGTGAAGTCCCGAGGTGATGAGGAGAACGGTGGTGCCGGGAGTGCCGGTGCCGTCGGGACGGCGGGGCCCTCCCCGTCGCAGCGGGTGGCGTCGGTTGTGACTCCGGATGTGGCCGCAGGGTTCCATCCGGCCAACACCCAGGGCACCGACAACGACAACGACAACGACAAGGGTGCCCCACCGCACGATGGCGTGGCCAACAGTTCCCGATCTGGCGCGGCGACGAGCATGAGCACTGCGTCCCGGCCTCCTGCCGGCGGGCCGGACAGCGACAGTTGAACGACGAGTCCCGTGACTGACGAGGACGCACCTCCGCGTTACCGGTTCGGACCGCTCGAGCGTCGGGGCCTCGTGGCCGGATGGCGCGGCGGGCAGATCGCCGTTGTTGCTTCCGGCCTGGTCGTGGCCGTCGGCATCTTGCGCGCCCGGCCCTCGCCTGCTGGCGTCGCCGTCGCCTTCGTGGCCGTCGTGGCCGGGGTGGCTGCCGCCACATGGCCGTTCGCCGGTCGCACGGCCGAGGAGTGGGCGCCCGACGCCGCCCGCCACATCGACGCCCTCCGTCGCCAGCGGAAGATGCGCCGCCGCGCGCCATTCGCCACTTTGCGCCTCATCGATATCGATCTGGCCCGGACAGCGACGGCGGTGCCGGTGCCCCTGCGCCGTTCGGCGCATCAGAAAGGGCGATCCGATGACGGGCCCAATGCCGGAGTGATCCACGACGTGGCCGCCCAGACCTTCACGGCCGTGCTCAGCGTGTCGGGGCCCGGTTTCGTACTCCTCGGTGCATCGGACAAGACCCGTCGCATCGACGGCTGGTCCGGGGTCCTGGCGTCTCTCGCCCGGGAGGGCACCGCCGTCCACCGGGTGCAGTGGATCGAGCGGAGCCTGCCCGACGATGGTGCGGAGGTACGCCATCACGTCACCGAGCGGACCGTTGTCGACGTCGAGAGCACCCCGTACCGTTCGTATGTCGACCTCGTTGAGGGTGAGGTCGCCGCCGTCCACCGTCACGAGGTGATGCTGGCCGTGACGGTCCATGCCGGTCGCTCGGCGCGGGCCGTGCGCGGCGCCGGCGGCGGTCAGCGTGGCGCGTGCGCCGTCCTCCTGCGAGAGACGGCATCTCTGGCTCGACGGTTGGGAGAAGCGGGCCTCGATGTCGCCGGAGTTCTGGCGCCCGGGGCGCTGGCCGACGCCGTCCGACGGGGCTTCGATGCCGACACCCCTCGCTCGGAGCGGTATAACGGGCAGGCGTCAGGGACGGCCCATCCCCCGGCGGCCCATCCCCCGACGGCCCATCCCCGGCCGGGCCGCCACCAGATGACGTGGCCTGGGCCGATGGCCATCTTTTCTGAGTGGGGGCGCGTCCGGACGGACGCCACCTGGCACACCACCTATTGGATCGCCGAATGGCCGCGCACCGATGTCGCCGCCGACTTCCTCGGCCCCCTCTTGCTCGTCTCCGATGTCCGGCGGTCGGTGGCGGTCACCATGGAGCCGGTGGCGCCGCTGCGCGCCGCCCGCCGGATCGAACAGGCGCGCACGGCTGACATCGCCGACGCTGAACTACGACGGCGCGCCGGCTTTCTGGCCACCATGCGACGCCGGCGTGAGGAGGACGTGCTCGTCCAACGAGAGGGAGAACTGGCCGACGGACACGCCTCGTTCCGTTTCTCCGGTTACGTCACGGTGAGCGCACTCGACATCGATGAACTCGAAGAGGCCTGTGGTCGCATGGAGCAGGTGGCCGGGCAGGCAGGGCTCGAGCTGCGTCGTTGTTACGGGGATCAGGCCGTGGCCTTCACATGCACTCTGCCCTTCGGACGCGGGTTGGCATGAGCGTGGGTACTCCGTGGACGACCTTTCGAGCAGTACGCCGACGGCGTGCTCACCAAGGTGAGTATCACGTTGGGTGCAAGGGCCCGGCTGGCATGACGTGTGATGGTCGTGAGCGTCCACGACCATCAGCCCACATCCGTGATGCGGCTAGACCTCGATCTCCACCTCGTAGACGGCGCTGCTGATCACAGGGGGACCAACAGCGGGCGTGAGCGCCGTGACCGCTGATTTGGCATTGTCTTCGGAGTCGAACATGACCACGCAGGTGCCGGTTCCAACGCCATCGTTCATCCACGTCCCCTTCTCGAAACCCGGCAGCGCTTTCGCCTCCGGGATGACAAAGTCGCTCAGGATCGCGTGTCGGTGTCCGACGTCCGAGTTCGGGTCGAGCTTTACTTGGATCAGGACCGCGTGTGTCATCTCTGCTCACCTCCGAGAAGACGGATCTCCCATCAATGTAGCGTCACCCACCCGACCCCACCATGGCCAAACCCGACCGCGTGGGCCTGATGTTCTGGTGATAGGCACGTGGACAGGAATGCCGCAAGGTGACTCGTTCACGCTCGGTCCATGGGCGTTCCCGCCCATCAGGCCACTCCCCGGCATCTCGGCGCTGCTTATCCGTTTGCGTCCGAAGCCGGCCTCGGCGGGGCCCTCACCAAGGTGAGTATCAGGTTGGGGGGCAAGGGCGCAGACGCGGGCTGACGTGATCTGTGATTGTCGTCGGCGTTCACGACCACCAGCTCACAATCGACCAGGGTCGCTCTTCGTATATCAGGGTCCTGGAGGAGCGGATTCTGACCGATGCCAGACCGGCCGCTCGTGAGGCGGAAGCCGGCGCCACCCCTCCGATTCGAACAAGTGGATCATCGGTGCGTTGTTCTCCGCCGTGTCGCAGTAGATGCGCCATACGCCATGGGCAAGCAGTGTCCGGGTTGCCTGGCGAAGCAACGCTCGGCCGAGCCCTCGACCTCGGTGGTCGGGAAGAACGCCCATGTGAAAGATGGTCTCCTCGTCCAAGCCATCCCGTGCGCAGTTGTCGTACGTCACGGGGAGAATGAAAGCGGCTGCCTCACCGCGAAAGCTCAGCAACGTCCACCAACCAAGCTCGCGGCTGAAACCCCAAGTCGGGGGCGCCTCCAGGAGGCGACGAGCAGCATTCGAGGCACCGGCAGCGGCTACAGCGGCCACATCAGAGGCATCAGGAGACGCAGCGAGTACTCCGGCCACGACACCCAATAGCCGCCCGTCATCTTCGGCGTTCAGCCACGACACGCCTTCCGGTTCGCCCTCATCCAAGAGCGCCTGACTCTGTTCCCATTCGAAAGGGACCTTCCAGTAAGTCGGTATGTCCGCAGATCCATGCGCCACTCCACCAGTCTGCCCTGAGTGGCGAGCGCATGATGCTGTCGGTGGCACCGCCTGATGGGTCTTAGGGAGGACGTTGTCAGGAAGCTTGCAATGTGACTGGTTCAAATTCCGTCTATGGGCGTTCCCGCACACCACTCCACCACCCGGCATCTCGGCGCTGCTTACCCGTTTGCGTCCGAAGCCGGACTCGGCGGGCGTGGCGTCCTGATCGGCCGGGATCTGCTCGGCGGCGCTTTCGTCTACGACCCCTTCGAGCTGTATCGAAATGGACTCCTGACGAAGGTGAGTATCAAGTTGAGGTTCCGGCACCCCAGAAATGGGCCACGACCAAGAAGGCGGTCGTCCACACCCGCATCAGTCGAGACCCCAAAGAGCGAGTCCGTGTCGCCAGTCAGGCAGGAGGCCCTGTGCGCGCGATGGCCGATGCTCAGGGTTGGGTGGGTCGCGGAGGTCGTGACCGACCGTGAGACCGCCCGCCCACCGAACGACATATGAGTGTCACGGGGGAACTCAGGCGACCGACGAAGCGTCAAAGTCAGCATGGTGTTGAAAGCGATGAAGTGGCTGGCGACCCGGATCGTCATCACCATGGTGACCACCGTGGCGTTGGCCGGTTGCGGTCGATCGGTACCTATCCGTTCGGGGCCAATCCCGACCTCTTCGAGCGCCACCTTCGCTGTGCCCCAGGGCTGGAAGACCGAGACCGACGGCAACGTGGCCGTCTCTGTGCCGAGTAGCAGGGTGGTGGAGCACGATACCAACTGCCCCGTCGGTCAAGCGCCTGGCACCATCCTCCTCGGGTTCCCGAAGGTGCTGGAGAACTGCCCTGCGTTGCCGGCGTCGATCAGCTATGTGGCTGTCATCACGCTTCCCATTGGCACATCTCACGGGCCGCCTTCAGGAGGGTTCGCGCCCAAGGCGATCAATGGGGTCCCCGTCTACCCCGGCTCCCGACTCGCCGGTTCCTACGATTGGGCTGTCCCATCCCTTGGGGTCGAGGTCAGCGGAACCGGACAGGACGCAGATCGCATCCTCCACACACTCCGCCGCTCATAAGAGAGAGCGTCATTTCCGAGCCTGGCGGCATTCGTGTCTCCGGCGAGATCGCCGCCGTCCGAGTGCTCGTACCTCCGATCGGAGGAATCTCGCCAGGAAGCGTGCAAGGTGACCCGGTTCATATTCCTTCCATGGGCGTTCCGGCACACCACGCCACCACCCGCCATCTCGGCGTCGCCTACCCCTTCGCGTCCGAAGCGGGTCTCGGTGGGCGTGGCGTTCTGATCGGACGCGACCTGCTCGGCGGTGCCTTCGTCTACGACCCGTTCGAGCTCTATCGAAGTGGGCTCCTGACGAATCCCAACATGGTCGTCTTCGGCCAGATCGGACGGGGCAAGAGCGCATTCGTGAAGACCTATCTGTGGCGCCAGGCGGTGTTCGGCCGTCGCGCCTGGGTGGTGGACCCGAAGGGGGAGTACGCGCCGCTGGCCCGGGCCTGGGGCATCGAGCCGGTGGCGTTGCGCCCGGGAGGCAGCGTGCGCCTGAACCCTCTGGACGCCCCGCCGACCCGGGCGGGGTCCTCGGGTGACGACACCACCCGTCGCCGGGCCGAGCTGCTGGCCTCCCTGGCCGCCGCCAGCCTGGGCCGGTCGTTGGCGCCCACCGAACGGTCGGCTGTCGAGTTGGCCGTGGCCGAAGTGTCGGGTGCGGCAGCGCGTCGCCTCGGGTCCAGCGACGCGCCGACGTTGCCCGATATCGTCGACGCCCTGCTGGCGCCGAGCGAGTGTTCCGCCCAGACGGTTCGTACGACGGTCGACGCACTGGCGACCGACGGCCGGCATGTGGCATTGGAGCTGCGTCGCCTCGTCGCCGGCGATCTTCAGGGCATGTTCGACGGTCCCACTACCCGGGGCATCAGCCTGAGCGGGCCCCTCGTCGTTCTCGACCTGTCAGCCGTGTACCACTCGGCTGCGCTCGGCGTGATCATGACGTGTGCCACCGCATGGTTCCAAGCGGCTGTGGCCGGGCTCGCACCGCTCGACAACGCCTCATCGTCGCCGGACTCCGATGACGCCCCGGTGTCCGGCGTGCAGAACCCGCCGGTTCCGGCTGGGGCCGGCGTGGTGGTCGTGGTCGACGAAGCGTGGGCCATCCTGGCCAACCTCGGTGTGGCACGGTGGCTCCAGTCCAGCTGGAAATTGTCACGGGCGTGGGGTGTGTCGAACATCGCCGTTCTCCACCGGCTGTCCGACCTCACGTCGGCGGGGGCGTCGGGATCCGAGCAGGTCGGGTTGGCCCAGGGACTGCTGGCCGACTCCGAGACCCGGGTGATCTACGGGCAGCCGCCCGGCGAGGTCGAACGCGCCGGCGACCTCCTCGGACTGTCGTCCACGGAAGCCGACCTCGTCCCCCAATTGCAGCGCGGGGTGGCCCTGTGGAAGGTCGGCGGTCGATCGTTTCTCGTCCAGCACCGCCTGTCAGGCCTGGAGACCGCCCTCGTGGACACCGATGCGCGCATGGCCGGTGCCGGACTATCGGGAACACGCTGAGGTGGGTGCCGTCGTCTTTATGTTCGCCGCCGCCATCCTCTTTTCCGGCTGGCTGTCCACGCGGGAACGCGGTCAACCGGGTCACTCGGCGCCGCGTCGTCGCCGGCCGCGGTCTCTGGCCGCCCTCTGGCGCTGCGGGGACGAGGGGCGCCAGTCCGAGCGCGGCGGGGCGCACTGGGCCCGTCGCAGAGACCTCCGTACCTTGGCGGTCCGGGCCCCCGTGGCGGGGCGGCTCACACTCGGTGTCGCCTGCGGACGCCTGCTTGCTGGCGATACCGGTCATTCCCTTTTGGTCGTGGGTCCCACACAGAGCTTCAAGACGACGGGTCTGGCTGTGCCCGCCCTGCTCGAATGGCAGGGCCCGATTCTGGCCGCCTCGGTCAAGGGTGACCTCGTGCGCGACACTCTCGCGTGGCGTCGACGGCAGGGGAAGGTGTGGGTCTACGACCCCACGGCGTCGACAGACATGGACGCGGCTCGTTGGTCGCCGCTCACCGCCGCGGCCACGTGGGCCGGGGCCCGACGCGTGGCCGACGGGTTGATCGAGGCGGGCCGGACGTCACCCGGTGCGCTCAGTGACGGCGACTTCTGGTACGCCACGGCGGCCAAGCTTCTGGCCCCACTCCTGCTCGCTGCCGCCTGCTCGGGGCGCACGATGTCGGATGTGGTGCGCTGGGTGGACGAGCAGGAGACCGATGAGGTCGTGGGTGCCCTCGACACGGCCCGCGAATGGCAGGCTCTTCAATCGCTACGAGCCACGTGGGGTCGCGACGAACGCCAGCGCAGCGCCGTCTACACCACGGCCGAAACGGTCATCGAGGTCTTCTCCGATCCCGTGGTGGCGGCATCGGCCATATCGGGAAGCAACGACATCGATCCGACCCGCCTCCTCGACGGGGACAACACCTTGTATCTCTGTGCCCCCGCCCACGAGCAGCGCCGGCTCCGCCCCCTCTTCTCGGGGCTCGTGACCCGGGTCGTCGAAGCGGCCTACGACCGCGCCGCCCGCCAGGGCGGGCCCCTCGATCCCCCGCTGCTCGTGGTCCTCGACGAAGCGGCCAACGTGGCCCCGTTGTCGGAGCTCGACGGACTGGCCTCGACCGCCGCCGGTCACGGGATCCAACTTGTCACCGTGTGGCAGGACCTGGCCCAACTCACCGCCCGCTACGGATCCCGGGCCGGAACGGTGGTGAACAACCACCGGGCCAAGCTGTTCCTGTCGGGGATCGCCGATCCGGCCACCCTCGAGCACGCCAGCACGCTGATCGGTGAGGCCGAGCAGCCGGTGGCCTCCACCACCGTCGACCGCGGCCGCTCGGCCGGGTCCACCACCATGTCGGCCACCTACCGACGGCTCGCACCGGCCGACGCCCTACGCCGCATGTCCCCTGGCACCGGTGTGTTGATCTCGGGCCACCTCCCACCGGCCCGGCTCACCCTCCGACCCTGGTACCGCGACGATGAGCTCCGGCGACGGTCCGAAGGCGAGTAACTGCGCTTCGATCGATGCGACGCGCCACTGTGGCTCAAAGTGGGAACTTCCGCGACGACCGTCAGCGGCGGTTCGAAGGAAGGGGCTGAGTTCCCCTTTGGTAGTAGTCCAAGGAGCTCTTCCTCATCGGTAACAGATATGTTACCGTAACGGTTACGTTACCGAAGGGATTGACCATGAGCGTTGTCGTCGTGAGGTATACGACCAAGTCGGACAAGGCCGAGGAGAACCGGGCACTCGTCGAGAAGGTGTTCGGCGAGCTCAACGCCGACCGGCCCGCCGGGCTCCGGTACGCCACGTTCCGGTTGGCCGACGGAGTGAGCTTCGTCCACGTGGCGTCGGTCGACACCGACGACGGGACGAACCCGCTCAACTCCTCCTCCGCTTTCTCGGAATTCCAACGGCAGATCGGCGATCGCTTGGAGGAGGGGCCGGTGGCGTCGGGCGCCACCGTCGTGGGCTCCTACCGGTTCTGGCCGAGCGATCCCCAGGAGGATGTGTCGTGACCGAAGGTGACGGACGCCCTGATCACCCTTGGGTACTCCAGACGCCGAGCGGAGGCTCGCAGTTCACGGCGTACCGTGACGAGATGTGCGACCCGCCGGCCCTCGTGGTGCAGGTGGGCAAGACCGAGCTCCGCTACCGCCTTCGGAGCGTCGACGATCTGCACGCCATGCTGCTCGAGCGCGGGGACTGGGTTGCGCTGGGTAACGCCGACGAGCAGAAGCCGGCCGCCGAGGGAACCGTCGAAGCCTGGGGTCGTGCCGAAGACAACCCGGTGGGGGGTTGGTACGGACTGAAGAAGGGACTGCGCGGCCGTTTCGCCAACTATGTGCCTCCGGTGCTCGAGAAGCTGGGAATGGCCGAGGTCGAGCACAACGCCCGGAACAACCGCATGCGCGCCACTCCTCACTGATTGCCCCGCCGTGGCTGTGAGCGCACCGGCGGGCGATCCGTTCGAAGCTCTGGGCGATCCCAACCGGCGCGCCATCGTCGAGTTGCTCGGCTCCGGCGGCCGATCGGTCGGTGAGCTGGCGTCGTCCCTACCGATAAGCAGGCCGGCCGTGTCGCGCCATCTTCGGTTGCTGAAGGAGGCTGGGCTCGTGGTCGAAGAAGCACAGGGGACCCGCCGCCTCTACCGCCTTCACAGCCAAGGTGTCGAGGCCGTGGAGGCGTATCTCACCCAGGTCTGGGGAGACGTGGCGACGAGATTCCGATTGATGGCCGAGAACACGGAGCCCGGGGACCGGGCGAAGCGATCGAGGTCCACATGATCGAGCCGCTTACATTGAGTTTCGAGATCGGGTGTTCGCCCGAGCACGCCTTCGACGTGTGGACGACGCGCCTGTCGAACTGGTGGCCGAAAGGTCATTCCGCGTCGGGGGATCCGGACACGTTCGTCGTGCTCGAACCGCGCCTGGGGGGACGGATCTTCGAACGTACCCCGGACGGCACGGAGATCGACTGGGGGGAGATCACCCTCTGGAGTCCACCGAACCGCCTCGGGTATCTCTGGCACATCTCCCGTGACCGCTCCGACGCCACCAACGTCAATCTGACATTCGTGGAGCTGGAGGATGGCACGACCCGACTGGACATCGTGCACGACGGATGGGAACACCTCGGTGCCGAAGGACCGGCGTTTCGAGAGGCCAACACCTCGGGGTGGAATGCGCTCATCCCCAGCTTCGTCATGGCCGCCGAGAGCTGAGATCACCCGCACGTACCGTAGGCGCCGTTGGTGGTTCGTCGTGTGCCACCACCTGGTTCGTGTTGCGCCCCCGGTCTACGGTGAGACGAGTGGCCCCCACCAGAACTTCTCCACGCCACTCTGACCTCCGACCGGCCACGCCGGGCGAGATGCTGCGGGATACGGTACTGGATCTGCTCGATCCCGGGACCTCGGCTTCGTGACCGCCCCACGGGAGAGCGGCGTCAAAGGAGCACAGGAGGCGGAGCTGGCCGAGTTGGTGGCCGAGCACAACGCATCGCTGACCGAGATGGCCCGTGCCGCCCGTGACCGGGCCGAAGCGTCCGGCACTCTCGTGTGGGACCCGTTCGATCCCGCCTGGACCGATGATCCCTACTCCGTCTACGCCGCGCTCCGCCAGAGCAATCCGGTGCATCGCAGTCCGTTCGGATTCTGGGTCCTCACCCGCCACGCCGACTGCCTGGCCATGCTGCGCGACAAGCGGGCCAGCAGCGACGGCCGCAACATCGATGCCACCGATTTTCCGGCTATCCGCGATCGCGAATTCATCGAGGGCACCGGCGCCGGCGAGGTCCTGGCCGAGATGGCGCCGTTCATCTTCCGTGACCCGCCCGACCACACCCGTCTGCGGAGTCTGGTGCAGAAGGCTTTCACACCGCGGGTGGTCGAAGGCCTGCGACCGCGGGTGGCGCAGATCTGCGACGAGCTGCTCGACGCCGCCCTCGAACGGGGGACGTGCGATCTCGTCGGCGACTTCGCCTATCCCCTACCGGTCCTCATCGTCGAGATGCTCGGGGTGCCGCCCGAGGACCACGAGCAATTCCGCGTGTGGTCCAACGCTCTGGCCCGTGGGCTCGACCCCGACTTCCTCCTGCCTCCCGAAGCGGTCCAGCAGCGTCTCGCCGGCATCTTGTCGTTCGTCCAGTACTTCGCCGCTCTCATCGAGCAGCGGCGCGCCCACCCCGGCGATGACCTGCTGACCCGGCTGATCCAGGCCGAGGAGCAGGGGGACGCCCTGACCCAGGGCGAGCTCCTCTCGACGTGCATCTTGCTGCTGGTGGCCGGGCACGAAACGAGTGTCAATCTCATCGCCGGTGGTGCATTGGCTCTCATGCAGCACCCCGACCAGTTGGCCCGCTTCCGGCACGACCCCGGTGTGCTGCGCAGCGGGGTCGAGGAGATGCTGCGCTACGTCGGGCCTGTGCAGCTCACGGGCCGCGTGGCCCTGGAGCCGATCGACGTGGGCGGCGTCGTCATCGGTCCGGGGGAGTTCGCCATGCTGCTCATCGGGTCGGCCAATCGCGACCCGTTGGCCTTCGCCGACCCTGACACATTCGATGTCGCTCGGACCGACAACAACCATCTCGGTCTCGGTTTCGGGATCCATCACTGCCTGGGCGCAGCGCTGGCCCGGCTCGAGGCTCAGGTGGCGTTGCATGCGTTGACGCACCGGGCACGCGAAATATCCCCGACGACCGACGACCTCGTGTACAAGGAGAACATCGTCTTGCGCGGGCTCGCGGCCTTACCGGTCGAATTGTCGGCCTGAGTCCCTTCGAGCGCCAGGCCCACCTCGGCGCCAGGGCCACCCCGGCGCCTCCGTCCGTTCGGAGTGTGGGCTGTCTTCAGTGGGGGGAACCGGGTGCCACGAGCGGCCAGGGGCGCTCCCGCTCGGCCACCACGGCCAGGTCGAGCAGGAGCTGTTCCTCGTGGTGTCGTCCGATGATCTGCATGCCGACCGGTAACCCTTCGACGGTGCCGGCCGGAATCGAGATGGCGGGGTTGCCGGCCAGGTTGGCCGGCATGGTGAGGGCGCCGTTGTTCCCGAGAGCGCGCTCGAAGCCGAACTCGGCGATGAGGTCCCGGTCGCCGATGGTCGTGGCCATGGGGCCGGCGGCGTTGAAGGCGACATCGGGGTTGGTGGCGGCGAAGATGAAGTCCACCTGGGAGAAGGTGTCGGCCATGACTTCGTTCAAGGCCACGCGGAACATCTCGTTGGCACCGGCCATCTTGAGGTCGAAGCGGCTGAAGGCGATGTTCACGGCGAACTGGATCTCCGGGGTGAACAGCTCCTCGCAGGCCGGATAGCGGTCGCCGAGATCCCCGATCAACGTGACGAGATTGCCCATGGCCCATTCGAAACCGGCCTCGGGGAGTGTCACAACCAGATCCATCCGTTGGAGACCGACGTCGCCGATGAGCGCCTCGGCCGCCGATACCACCCGTTCGACCACCTCGGGGCGGACGATGGCGTCGCCTATGTCGACGACGATGGCGGCGCGCTTGCCGCGCAGGTCGTCGACGTGGGTGCCGAGGTCGCGCTCCCATCCCGAGACGCGGGGGAGACTCAGGGTGTCGCCGGCGTCGAATCCGTTGCACACGTCGAACCAACGGGCGGTGTCCCGGACGGACCGGCTGATGCAGCCGAAGACGACGGTGAGAGGCGTGTGGTGGGTACGGGGGCCACGGGGGATGCGGCCGAAGGTTGATTTCAAGCCCAAGGTGCCCGTGAAGCCGGCCGGGATGCGGATGGACCCGCCACCGTCACCGGCGGTGCCGAGGGGGAGGATGCCGCCGGAGACGGCGGCGGCCGTGCCTCCTGAGGACCCTCCGGGGGTGCGTTCGAGATTCCACGGGTTGCGCGTCGAGCCGTGGAGGCGGGTGTGTGTGTAGTTGACGCCACCGAACTCACTGGCCGTGGTCTGGGCCGTGAGCACGGCACCGGACGCCGCCAATCGGTTCACCATCGTCGAGCTGCGGGTCGCCACCCGGTCGGCGAAGACCAGCGATGCCTCGGTATCGGGCCATCCTTCGACGATGTCGAGCTCCTTCACCCCGACGGGGACACCACCGAAGGGCAGGGAGGTGTCGGCCCGGCCGGCCGCCGCACGCGCCTCGTCGGCGGCGACGTGGCTGAAGGCGTTGAGCTCCGACCGGTCAATGGCCGACAGCGACAGTTCCAGTGCCTCGGTCGGGGTGATCTCACCTTTTCTTAAGGCATCAACGAGCGAGCACGCGTCGCCTTGCCAAGGCTGGTCGGTCATCTGGGCAGGCTACGCCATCGTGCCGAGCGCCGACGAGGCGCGACCGCGCATTAGCGTAGGGGGATGTCAGAGGACACCGAAGCTACGTCCATTGCACCCGTTCCCGGCCCTGCGGTCGCTCCCAGCGTCTCCACGGCGGCCGTCACGGCCACTCCGGTCGGGCCTCTCACCCTGGCCATCGACATCGGGGGCACAGGCCTGAAAGCCTCGGTGCTCGATGCCCAGGGCGCCATGGTCGCCGACCGGGTCATCGTGAAGACGACCTACCCGTGCCCGCCCACGAAGCTGGTCGACGACCTCGCCGCTCTGGTGGCGCCCCTACCTCCGGCGGACCGGGTGTCGGCCGGCTTTCCCGGCATGATGCGCAAGGGTCGGGTGTTGTCGGCCCCGCACTTCGTCACCGAGGGGGGCCCCGGAACCAAGGTCGACGATGAACTGGTGAAGCAGTGGGACCAATTCGACCTGGCGGGAACCTTGCGCAAACGGCTCGGCAAGCCGACCAGAGTGGCCAACGACGCCGACCTCCAGGGCGCCGCCGTCGTCGCCGGGAAAGGTCTCGAGCTCGTCATCACCCTCGGCACCGGTGTGGGCACGGCCCTCTTCTACGACGGCCGCCTGCTTCCCCATCTCGAGTTTGCCCACCATCCCTTCCGCAAGGGTGAGACGTACAACGAACAGCTCGGGGACACGGCACGCAAGGAGGTCGGTAACACGCGGTGGAACAAGCGGGTCCGCCGGGCCGTCGAGACATTGCGGGCTCTGAGCTTCTTCGATCACTGTTACATCGGTGGGGGGAATTCCAAGCATCTGACCGGCGATCTGGCCGCCGACGTGAGCACGGTCGACAACACAGCCGGGATCCTGGGCGGGATCAAGCTGTGGGAGAGCCGGCAGCTGGCGGTATAGGTACGCTGACGCCGGTGGCGGACTTCCCGGTGGGCGCGGCCGACGAGCAGCCGTCCCCCGGCCGCCGGCTGAACCGGCGGGCGGCGCGGGGCCTGGGTGCCGTGGTGGTGGTGGCCGCCCTTGTCGTCCTCATCGTCCAGAACTCCCAACGGGTCACCCTGCGGTTCTGGTTCATAAGCGGTCGCGTCCGGCTCATCTGGGTGATCGTGGTCTGTCTGGCCGTCGCCGGGGCCTTCGGCTACCTCGCCGGTCGGCGGGGTCGGATTCGCCGTCGCCGTCGCCGTCGTCGTTCCACTTCGGACTGACAATCCGAGGCCGGAAGGGCGAGAGGTCGGCCTGACCGGGCAATGAGCCGACGACCACTGGCGGCTACCGTCGGCGACATGAAGGCGGTGACCATCGTCGATGGCGAACTTCTGTGGGCCACGCACCCCGACCCCGTCGCCGGGGACACCGAAGTGTGCTCGCCGTGCAGGCGGCCGGCCTCAACGCCGCTGATCTCATGCAGCGTCGAGGTTTCTATCCGGCCCCCCCCGGGGTGCCGCCCGACATCCCCGGTCTCGAGGTGGCGGGCGAGGTTGTGGCCGTTGGGCGACGAGCGTCTCGCTTCACTGTCGGCGACCGCGTCATGGGAGTGGTAGGCGGCGGAGGGCAGGCGGAGATGGCCGTCATCGACGAACGCTGCGCCCTGCCCGTTCCCGATGGACTTCCCTGGGAGGAGGCCGGTGGCTTCCCCGAGGCGTTCTCCACGGCCTACGACGCGCTGTTCACACAGGGCGGACTGGCCATCGGTGACCGGGTGCTCGTCACGGCCGCCGCCGGCGGCGTAGGGACCGCCGGCGTGCAGCTCGCCTCGGCCGCCGGTGCGACGACGGTGGCGTCAGTGCGATCTCCGGAGTTGCGCGAGGCGGTGGCCGCCCTCGGGGCCGCCCACGCGGTGGACCCCGACGAGGCCCTTGCCCTCGGTCCGTTCGACGTGGTGTTGGAACTGGTCGGTGCGGCGAGCCTGCCCGGCGTGCTGGGCGCCCTGGCTATCGGAGGACGGATCGCCGTGATCGGTGTCGGCGGTGGGGCGCAGGCCGAGATCGATCTCCTGGGCCTGATGCACCGCAGGGCGCGGATCTCGGGTTCCACGCTGCGGGCCCGATCCTTCCTCGAGAAGGCAGTGTTGGCGACTGCGGTCCAGGCGCATGTGCTACCCCACCTGGTGTCGCATCGTCTCCGGGTGCCGGTGGAGGCTATGTTCGCGATGGAACGCGCCGCCGAGGCGTACGACCGTTTTGCCGCCGGCGGCAAGCTTGGGAAGATCGTCCTCGTCCGCGGTGGCTCGATACCTTGAGCGTCAGCCGGGCGAGGTGAGTGGGCTTTGCGTCAAGGGGAGGGGGACGGTGTCGTCGCCGCTGCTGGCTGTGAAGGGCGTGAGCGTCGCCTTCGCCGGCGTGAGGGCTCTCGACGACGTGTCGATGGACGTCGCCGAGCAGGAGGTCGTGAGCATCATCGGGCCGAACGGCGCCGGGAAGACGACGCTCTTCAACGTCATCTGCGGGTTCGTGCGTCCCACGATCGGCACCGTGGAATTCGGCGGCGCCGTGTTGCGACCGCGCCAGCCCAGCCAACGGGCGCGCCTGGGCGTGGCGCGCACGCTGCAGGGTGTCAACTTGTGGAAGGGGATGACGGTCATCGAGAACGTCATGGCCGGGGGGCAGCCGGGACTGCGGGCCGGTCTCCTTGCCGCCCTCCTCGGAACGCCCCGGAGCTACCGCGAGGAGGTGGCGCTCCGACAACGGGCGGGCGCCATGCTCGACCGCCTCGGAATCGCTGACATCGCCGCACGGTTGCCGGGCACCCTTCCGTACGGGGTGCAGAAGCGGGTGGCCATCGCCCGGGCCTTGATGGGCGACCCGGTGCTGCTGCTGCTCGACGAACCGGCCAGCGGATTAGGTGCTGACGACATCGACGACATGGTTCGGTTGATCGGTGAATTGAGTGCCGACATGGCTGTGATGCTCGTCGAGCACCACATGGACTTCGTCATGTCGATCTCGGAGCGGATCGTGGTCCTCAACTTCGGCCGGGTGATCGCCTCAGGCGTCCCTGACGAGATCCGTGCTGATCCCGAGGTCACCGCCGCGTACCTCGGCGCCGACGTCACGACGAAGGGGGTTGGTCCGGGCTAGGGCGCCGGGCAGGTGAGTGACGGGGCCGCGCAACGGCTCCGCCGTGGACGACAGAGGACCGGAGGAGCATGGCGCAGCTCGAAGTGGACGGACTCTCGGTCGACTACGGAGCGGTCACGGCCCTCGACGATGTGAGCCTGGTGGCGGCGACGGGGGAGATAACGACGGTTCTCGGGGCCAATGGGGCCGGGAAGACCACGCTCTTGCGGGCGATCAGTGGATTGGTGCGAGCACGGGTCGGAAGCGTTCGTCTCGACGGCCACGAGCTCAGCCGGTTGCCGGTTGAGGAGGTGGTGCGTCGGGGCGTGGCCCACGTCCCGGAAGGACGCGGGGTCATCGAGGAGCTCACCGTGGACGACAACCTCCGGTTGGGCGCGCTGTGGCGTCGACGCGGGGAGCGCCCGCCGGTCTCCGAGATCTTCGAGCTGTTCCCGCTTCTCGCCGAGCGGCACCGGCGGTTGGCGGCGACCCTGTCCGGCGGGGAGCGCCAGGCCCTTGCTATCGGCCGTGCTTTGATGGCCCGACCGCAGGTTCTCCTGCTCGACGAACCCTCTCTCGGTCTCGCCCCCCTCGTCACCGCCCAGCTCATGAGTCGGCTTGCCGCCTTGTCGACCAGCCAGGGTCTGACCGTTCTTCTCGTCGAGCAGAACGTCCGTACCGCTTTGTCGATCGCATCGAGAGCAGTCGTGCTCAACCTGGGACACGTCGTCGTCGATGATCGTGCCGATATCGTCGCCGCCGACGCCGACCTTCGTCGTCACTTCCTCGGGTTCTGAGGCGGCGGTGAGTCGTTTCCTCGATCTGACCCTCGGCGGTGTCACATACGGCGCCATCTACGCCGCTGTCGCCCTGGCCCTCGTCCTCATCTGGAGGGCCACGCGGATCCTCAATTTCGCCCAGGGCGCCATGGCCATGTTCTCGACCTATATCGCCTCGTCCCTGGTCGAGCGGCACGTCTCGTACTGGGTGGCCTTGGTGGTGGCCCTGGCTTCCGGTGCGCTGATCGGCGCCGTGGTGGAACGTGTCGTCGTCCGCCCGGTCGAGCGGCGACCGCCGTTGAATGCCGTCATCGTCACCCTCGGTCTGCTGGTTGCCATCGAGGCGCTGGCGGGGATCATCTGGGGTGGCAGTTTGCGATCGTTCCCCTCCTACTTCTCGCAGGTGGGGTTGGTCGTGGGCCGGACGCGGCTCGCCTTCTCCCACTTCGACGTTTACGTCGTGTGTGCGGTCATCGTGGTGCTGCTCGGGTTTGTCATCCTCTTCCGGTTCACCGACGTGGGACTGCGTATGCGGGCCAGTGCGTTTTCGCCGGAGGTGTCCCGGCTTCTCGGAGTGCGGGTGGGGCGCACACTAACGCTCGGGTGGGCATTGGCCTCGATGGTGGGGGCGCTGGCCGGTGTCCTCGCCGCCCCCAAGCTCTTCCTGGGGCCGAACTTCATGGACGCCGTCTTCATCTACGGGTTCACGGCTGCCGTCATCGGGGGTCTCGAGAGCCCCCTCGGTGCTGTCATCGGGGGGATCGTGACCGGCCTGTCACTGTCGTATGTCGGTGGCTATCTGGGATCCAGCCTCGACGCCCTCGGGGCCCTCGTCATCGTGATGATCGTCTTGATGGTCCGGCCCCGGGGCATCTTCACGCCCATCGCCGAGCGGCGGGTGTGAGCGTGGCGTGGATCTGGCGTCTGCGCCTGCCCAACCAGCCGATGCTGCGCCATCTCACCCTGGCCATCTCGGGTGGGGCTCTGCTCTTTGTCCTCACGACGGTGCTGAGCTCGTTCAACGATTACCAAGTGGCGCAGATCGGGGTCTACGCCGTCGCCCTCGCCGGGCTCACGCTGCTGACAGGTGCCAACGGTCAGATCTCTCTCGGCAACGGTGCCTTCATGGCCGTCGGCGCCTACGGAGCCGGGCTGCTCCTGGCCCACACGGACGTGCCCATCGCCGTGGCCCTGCTCCTGGCCGTGGCGGTGGGCGCCGTCGCCGGTGTGGTCATCGGTATCCCGGCCAGCCGCCTGCGGGGACCGTACCTGGCCGGTATGACCCTGGCCCTCGCCGTCGGCCTGCCGTCGATGGTGACCAAATTCAGCAGTGTGTTCGGGGGAGACCAGGGTCTCAGCATCGCTCCGCCCACCCCACCGAACGGCGTCGATCCCGAGCGGTGGCTGGCGTGGATCGTGCTCCTCTGCGTCGTGATCGTGCTGGTCCTGCTGGGCAACCTGATGCGCAGCCGCTTCGGGCGCGCCTTCCGGGCCGTGCGCGACGACGAGGTGGCGGCATCGTTGGTGGGGATCTCCGTGGCCCGCACGCAGGTTCTCGCCTTCGCCGNNGGTGTGCCGGCCTGGCCGGAGGCCTGTTCGGTCTCACGATCGGCGGCGCCAATCCCGACGCCTTCAACGTGCAGCTGTCGATCTCCTTGCTCGCCGGGGTTGTGCTCGGCGGGACGGGGAGCCTGTTCGGCGTGTGGTGGGGCGCCGTTCTCCTGGTCTACGTGCCCCAGTGGGCCACGTCGGTGGCGGGCACGCTGAACCTCCAGACCGGGCAGAGCTCCAATCTCGCCCTGCTGTTCTACGGGGTCGTGCTGGTCGTCGTTATGCTGGCGGCGCCCGGTGGTCTCCAAGGGGGAATTCGTCGGCTGACGACGTTGTTCGTGGACAAGGTGCGCGCTGGCATTCAGCCATCGCTACCGAGCACGGAAGGGGAGCACACATGAAAAGAGATGCCCAACGGCGGCGTCGTCCGCCTCTGACCATGATGGCGGTGCTCGGCGCAGCGGCTCTCATCCTGGCGGCGTGCTCTAGCAGCCCGTCCACGCCGAGCAGCGCCAAGGGCTTGCCGGGCGAAACAGACGGTGTGACGTCGACGAGCATCACCATCGGCGCCACCACGCCCGAGACGGGCCCGGCGGCACCGGGCTACGACGAGATCGCTCCCGCCGCCAACGCCTATTTCAAGTACACGAATGCCCACGGCAAGGTGAACGGCCGGACAATCAAATACCTGATCGAGAACGACCAGTACGACCCGGCCATCACGGCCACGCTCACGAGGCAGCTCGTCCTGCAGGACCACATCTTCGCCGACGTGGGTCCCCTGGGTACGCCGGCCTTCCTCCAGGTCAAGAGCTTCCTCAATACAGAAGGGGTCCCCGCTCTGTTCGTCGAGAGTGGATGCAACTGCTGGAGCTCGCCCAGCTTGCCCATCACTTTCGGGTGGCAGCCCCCCTACACCGACGAGGGCAAGGTCCTGGGGCGCTACATCGATGGGCACTTCGCCGGGCAAAAGGTGGGGTACCTGTCCCAGGACGACGAATTCGGTCAGGACGGCGTGAAGGGCCTGGATGACCAGATCCCGAGCTCCGATGTGGTGGGGCGACAGACCTACGTGGCCACCACTCAGGGGCTGGCCAGCGGGCTGGGAAGCCAGATCGATGCCTTGAAGGCCGCCGGGGCCAAGGTGGTGGTGCTCTACACGATTCCGGCCGCCACCGCCCTGGCCCTTCTGGCCGCGGCCGAGGTGGGATACAACCCCCAGTGGGTCGTGTCTTCGGTCGGATCGGATCCGCCCACGTTGACGGGTCTGCTGTCGTCGATATCGAAGGGTGCCGCCGGAGCATCGCTGCTGAGCGGAATCATCAGCGACGCCTACCTGCCGCCCATCACGGATGCGACGAACAGCTGGATAGTCGGGTTCAAGAAGATCCTGCACACCTACGATTCCGGCGCGCCGTGGGACGGGAATACGGAGTACGGCCTGGCTCTCGGGTACAACGTCGTGCAGGATTTGAAGGCGGCGGGGAAGAACCTCACCCGCACGGCGCTCGTCGACGCGGTCGAGAATCACTCGTCGTCCCTACCGGGGCCGTGGCTGGTGCCGCTGTCGTACACGAAGAGCGACCACTACGGCATACAGGGAAACGAGGTGGTGCAACTCGAGAACGGGGGCCAGACCATCAAAACGTTGACGCCGGTCGAGGCAACGACCATCAGCGGGCCCATCACCACACCGACGTCAACGCCGTCTGTCGCACCGAGTGGGTTCGGGTCCTGATGCAGGTCCACGTCGGCTGATGCCGGCGAGGTGTCGGCGGTCGACCCGGTCTCGGGCCGGGTTCGACCGCCGGCATGACGGTTGACGCGCTCAGAGCTGAGTTCGACCTCTTTGCGCCACCAGGTGCCGGCGCCGCTCGATGTCGGCCGGATCGACGCCGCCGCGCTGGAACACCGCCGCGGCGCGGGTTTCGACGTCGCGGGCCTTCGCTCCCGGTACCCGGCTGGCCTCCTCGTAGGTGGCCAGGATGGCGCCGACGGCGCGCTGGTCGGACGAGATGATGTCGGCGGCCAGTCGACGGGCGAAGGGCAGGAGCTCGTCGTGATCGACCACGTGGTTCACCAGTCCCCACTGGAGGGCGAGGCGGGCGTCGACGAAGTTCCCGGTGGCACTCATCTCGCGGGCGCGCCGGATACCGACCGCCTGGGGCAGGGTCACCGTGAGCCCCCACAGCGGGTGGACACCGACGCGGGAGTGGGTGTCGGCAAAGCGGGCCCGGTCCGAGGCCACCAGGAAGTCACAGTTAAGCGCCAGCTCGAGGCCGCCGGTCACGGCTACGCCGTTCACGGCCCCGATGATCGGCTTCGAGGTGGGGAGTGTGGGCCCCCGCACCCGGCGCCGCCAGTCATGGCCGGCGTCGTCGTCGCTGTCGGCGGTGGCTCCGTCGGTGTCGCGGGTGCGCTTCAGGGGTCCGCCGTCATGGCCCAGTTCCTTCAGGTCGAGGCCGGCACAGAAGGCGGGATCGGCTCCGGTCAGGATGAGGACGTCGACGTCGTCTCGTGCGTTCGCTTCACCAACCAGGCGCCCGAGCGCGGCGATGAGCTCGGTCGACATGGCGTTGCGGGCCTGCGGGCGGTTGAACGTCACCCGGCCGATGCCGTCACGCCGGTCGAACAGCATGTCGTTGGAAGGCGCCGTTTGCTGATCCATGCTCGACTAAAGGACTTTGCCGGGATTGAGGATATTTTTGGGATCGAGCATGTGCTTGAGGCTGCGCATGAGGTCGAGCGCGACCGGATCCTTCACCGACGGCAGCAGGTCGCGCTTGACCACGCCGATGCCGTGCTCGGCCGAGATCGAGCCGCCGAATTTCTTCACCACCGCGAACACGACCGCGTTCACNNTGCCGTCGCCGAGATGGCCGAACGGCAGCGGCCGCGCGCCTGGAATGAGCGCGGTGACGGCGGCGTTGGCTTCCTTGATGAAGGCCGGCACGGCGGCGACCGGCACCGAAACGTCGTGCTTGATCGAGCCGCCGGCGCGGCCCTGCACCTCGCCGAACATTTCGCGGATGCGCCAGAACGCCTTCGCCTGCTCGATGCTGTCGGCGATGGTGGCGTCG
>PKWD01000029.1 GCA_003131945.1 Acidimicrobiaceae bacterium | reverse complement strand
AGCCAGGGCACCGGCCAGGACCTGTCGGCGGGGGACCGGGTCCCGGTGCAGTTCACCGCCACCGCCTGCGCCTCCGCCACCGCCACCGCCACCGCCTCCCGGGTCCCGGTTGCCTCCGGGGGTGCCACTTCGTGAGCGGGACAGCCGTTCCCGCTCAGGGGGTCGACGGCCCCGCTCCGAGTGCCCCCGAAGAACCGTCCTCGGTCGTGCGCCTCCGGATCCGCTTTGCCAAGCAGGGCAAAGTCTGTTGGACGAGCCATCGTGACGTCGCCCGCATGTGGGAGCGGGCCCTTCGGCGCAGCGGTTTGCCGGTGGCGTGGTCCGAAGGATTCTCGCCCCACCCGCTCTTGAGTTTCGGCCTGGCCCTCCCGACCGGGTGCGCCTCGAGGGCCGAGTACCTCGACGTCCGCCTGGACGTGAGCCCGACCGTCGCGGCCGGAGGAGTCGGCCCCGACACCGACCCCTGGGTCGGCGACGGGTGGACAGAAAAGGTCTCTGAACTGCCCGAACTACTCTCAGCGCTGCTGCCGGCGGGCGTCGAGGTGCAGGCGACCGCCGCTGTGAGACATGGCACTCGTTCTCTCCAGCAGGATGTAACATCTTGCTCCTGGGAACTGGAGGTGCTCGGGGTGGCCACAGAGAAGTTGGCGGAACGTGTCGAGCGGCTGCTCGATGCCCCGAGCATCACCATCCGGAGAGAGCGCAAAGGGCGGACGGTGGAAGATGACCTCCGACCTTCGGTGCTGGCGCTGACCCTCGTACCGGGTGCCAATGACGCGATCGAAGACACCCCGCGGTGCCTTCGTGCCGAGCTGGCGACCCACCCACGAGGAGTTCGTCCGGGGGAATTGCTAGAGGGTCTCGGGGCCGACCTGGTGCTGGCCCGAGCCTGTAGGACGCATCAATGGATCGAGCGCGACGGCGCCCGGCGGGAACCGCTGGATATCGGCGAGGAGCCGGGAGCTGCCGCTCCGCACGCCCAGGAGCGTGCGTCGTGAACCGCATAAGGAGGGATCTCCCTCATGTCCGAGACAGAGAACGGTGGACCCGTATTTGGGTCGCCCGCGTCGAGCGGGCCGCCCGAAGGGGGCCTCGCGCCGAACCAAGGCACGCCGGAAGCCGAGACACCGGATAGGTCGGCCCCAGCATCGGGAGTAGTGGCACCGCCACTCCCCAAGCCACGGATTGGTGATACCCGGCCGGCGCCGGTCGCTCCGCGCCCCGGGGCCGCAGATGACGCACCACCGCCGGTTGCCTCTCCGGGCGAGAAGACCCTTCGAGAAGAACCCGACCGAGGCGCCCAGCGGAGCCAAGGCGGCCAGAGAAACCGAAGTGGCCGGGGCGGCGGTGAGGGCAATGGCGGCGGGAACCGGGGGTCGGGCCGGGGGAACGGAAACCGAGGAGCCCGCGCAGGAGGGAACCAGGGTGGGGTCGCCGCTTCCGGCATCGACGTCGCCAAGGCACCGGAGAAGCCCGAGATCCCGCTCGAGCCGGGCGAGACCGCGGAGCTCGGCGGCTCGGCGCGCAATCGGGGTCGCCGGCGAGGCGGCCGGGACCGCAAGGGAAGGTCGGTCGGCCGCTACCTGGTCTGTGTGCACGTCCGGCCCCACGTGACCCAGATCTCCATGCTCGAGGGCCGGTCACTGGTCGAGCACTACGTGGCCCGGGCGGCCGACGAGACCACCCAGATCGACGGCAACATCTATCGGGGTCGGGTCCAAAACGTGCTTCCGGGCATGGAGGCGGCCTTCATCGACATCGGGATCCCGAAGAACGCCGTGCTCTACCGCGGTGACGTGCGCTACGACCGCGACGACGTGGAGACGGCCTCCGGTGGAGGAGGCGGGGGTGGTGGTGGCGGCGGGCCCCGGATCGAGCAGATGTTGCGGGCCGGTCAGACCATTCTGTGCCAGGTGACGAAGAACCCGATCGGAGCCAAGGGGGCCCGCTTGACCCAGGAGGTATCGCTGCCCGGGCGCTTCGTGGTCATGGTTCCGAACTCGTCGGCCTTCGGTATCTCGAAGCGACTCGATGACGCCGAGCGCAAGCGTCTCCGGCGGATCGTCGACGACGTTCGGCCGAAGGGCCACGGTCTCATCGTCCGCACGGCGGCGGAAGGTGCGAGCCAAGAGGAGCTGGGTCATGACGTGGAGCGGCTGACGGCGCAGTGGGAGGCCATCGAAGCCGAAGCGGGCCGGTCCACGGCGCCGGGACTGCTGTATCGCGAGCCCGACCTGGCGGTGCGAAGCGTCAGGGAGGAGTTCAACCGCGAGTACCGGGGGGTCGTCATCGACGACGAGGAGCTCTTCCTCGAGGTGCGCGACTACATCGAGCATGTCAACCCCGAGCTGGCCGACCGCGTCGAGCTCTATGACCCGGTGGCCGAGAACATGCCGGTGTTCGAACGGTTCCACGTGCACGAGCAATTGCACAAGGCACTCGATCGCAAGGTGTGGCTGCCGTCGGGAGGCTCGATCATCATCGAGCGCACGGAAGCCCTCACCGTCATCGACGTCAACACGGGCAAGAACGTCGGCACATCCAACCTGGAGGAAACCGTCTACCGCAACAACCTCGAAGCGGCCGAGGAGATCGCCCGGCAACTGCGCCTCCGGGACATCGGCGGAATCATCGTCATCGACTTCATCGNNTCGACATCTCCGAGCTGGGCCTCATCGAGATGACCCGCAAGCGGGTCTCGGAAGGCCTGGTGGAGTCCCTGTCGAGCACGTGCGCCGTGTGTGAAGGTCGGGGAATCGTCCTGGACGAAACCCTCCTGTAGAGTATCCAGGCTATGTATGCAGTGATCCGATCCGGAGGCAAGCAGGAGCGCGTGGCCGAGGGCCAGCAGCTCCGTGTGGAATTACTGGGCCTGCCCACGGGCACCGACGTCGAGCTCGACCCGGTCCTGGTGGTCGATGACGACCGGGTGCTCGCCACCCCCGAGCAGCTGGTTGGGACCGTGGTGGCCGCCCGCATCGTGGGCGAAGAGCTCGGGCCCAAGATCCGCGGTTNNTTCACCTATCAGTCCAAGGCCCGCCGCCGTCGCCGATGGGGCCATCGTCAGCATTACGCCACCGTGGAAATCACCGCCATCACGGTTCCGGCCAAGCGCTGAGCGGCGCGGACAGGAAGGACGAGACATGTCCAAGACCAAGGGTGGCGGCTCGACGCGCAACGGCCGCGATTCGAACGCCCAGCGACTCGGAGTCAAGGTGTTCGACGGGACCAAGGTACCGGCGGGCGCCATCATCGTGCGTCAGCGCG
>PKWD01000238.1 GCA_003131945.1 Acidimicrobiaceae bacterium | reverse complement strand
CATCTACGGGCTGTGGGGCTTCTTTGAGCTCCAACCAAACGTCGTCGGTTTCAGCACGTGGTTGTCGCACCATCTTGGCTTCATCCCGATCTTCAAAGTTGTTAGCCCGCCGGTGACGTCGTCCCTGTTCATCGCCGGCCTCGTCGTCGGCATCATGATCGTCCCCATCATTGCGTCCATCACGCGTGAGGTGTTCTCCCTGGCCCCGCCAGGCGAGCGCGAGGGAGCGTTGGCACTCGGCGCCACTCGGTTCCAGATGATCCGATCGGTCGTTCTCCCCTTTGGCCGGGGGGGCATGATCGGAGCGATCATGCTCGGACTCGGCCGGGCGCTCGGCGAGACCATCGCCGTCGCTATCATCCTGGGTGAGACGTTCGCCATCTCTCCGCATATCCTGCAGCACGGCGGATCGACCATCGCAAGCCTCATCGCCATTCATTTCCCCGCGGGTGGACCCAACGGTATCGCCGACCTCCTGATGTGCGGGTTCGTTCTCTTTCTCCTCACGATTGTCATTAATCTGGCCGCATCGGCCGTCGTTAACCGTTCGCGCAGTGGCGCCGGGGTCGAACTGTGAGCACGACCACTCTGGCACCGCGAACCATGGGTGGGGCTCCGGTCAGCCCCCGCCGTCCGCCGTCCCCCGTCCGACCCCGG
This sequence comes from Acidimicrobiaceae bacterium, assembly GCA_003131945.1. The sequence goes on along the minus strand of PKWD01000238.1, from coordinate 5,573 downwards.
GATTTCGGGAAGAAGGACGCCGCTCTCTTAGCGATGTCTGCCGTCTCTTCCTTGGCCCTCGTATGGGTGGTTTTCTATCAATTGACGCTGCTCTCAGGCGCCTTTGGGTTCCTCGTGTGTTGGTACGCCTGCTTCCTCGCCATGTACTGGATGGCGACGGCCGAGTTGGTGGACCGCATGGCGGCGTCCGACCGAATCGTCACTGTGGTAGTGGTCACCGGGGCGGCTGTCGTCGTCGGTTTGCTCCTCTATGTGGTGGCCTGGGTGACCGTCAAGGCCGTGCCGCACCTCAGTTGGGCGCTCTTCACAAAGGATCAGAAGTACTTTGAGGTATTGGGCCCTCATGCCCTGTCGACCGTCGGCGTCGCTCATGCCGTTGTCGGGACACTCGAGCAGGTAGGACTGGCTGCTCTGATCGGCGTGCCGGTGGCGGTGGCCACGGCTGTCTTCCTCAACGAGGTCGGTGGTCGGGGCACGCGACTGGTTCGCACAGTGGTCACGGCCATGAGCGGTACGCCGTCGGTCATCGCCGGTGTCTTCATCTACTCCATCCTCATCATTAACCATGTGCTCGGCTACTCGGGGTTCGCCGCTGCGCTGGCCCTCTTTGTCCTTCTCCTGCCTCTCGTTACGCGCACCACCGAGGAGGTCCTGCGTGTCGTCCCCAGCGGGCTGCGCGAGGCGTCGTTGGCTCTCGGGGCATCTGAATGGCGGNNTCGGGGGTTATCACGGCCGTATTGCTGGGAGTGGCCCGAGCTGCGGGAGAGACGGCACCGCTTCTGTTCACCGCGTTCGGATCGCAGGTTATGAACGCCAACCCCTTTGCTCATCCTCAGAGTGCGCTGCCGCTCGTGGTGTGGACGAACGTACGTCAAGCCGAAGATGTTCTCATCACGCTGGCCTTTGAAGCGGCCTTTGTTCTTCTGGCGCTCGTACTGGTGCTATTCGTCGCCGCTCGCATCCTTGGCCGTACCAAAAGCGGTGATCGGCGCCATGGCCGTAGGGGCACCGGTCGCCGTTTTCATCTGCGACCGACCGCCGTACCCGTTGATTTGACGATCGCAAGAACAATCGCAAGAGGAGATGATCGATGAACGTGTCTTCGGCTTTGATGCCAACCCCGACGATTCCCAGCTTGAAGCAGACGGGTGGGGCGGCATCGCTCGATGCCACAGGAGTTCACGCCTGGTTCGGTGGGCGACTGGTGCTCGAAGGAGTCGACCTCGCCATGGAGCGATCTTCGGTGACGGCACTCATCGGCCCCTCAGGATGTGGAAAGTCGACGTTCCTCCGGATTCTCAACCGCATGCATGAGGTCGTACCAGGAGCCCAGCTCGCCGGATCGGTCCAGCTCGACGGCGTCGACATCTATGGCCCCGGCCAACGTGCGGCGGACACTCGCCGTCACATCGGTATGGTCTTCCAGAAGCCGAATCCGTTCCCGGCCATGTCCATCGCCGACAACGTCCTCGCTGGCCTGAAGTTCTCTCGGATCTCCCCCGCCGACCGTCACGCCGTCGTCGAGGAGATGCTGGTCAAAGCGGGACTGTGGAACGAGGTGAAGGATCGTTTGCGTGAGCTCGGCGGAGCCTTGTCGGGCGGCCAACAACAGAGGCTGTGCATCGCCCGCGCCCTGGCCGTTCGGCCTCGCGTGCTCCTGATGGACGAGCCCTGTTCGGCCCTCGACCCAACCTCGACTCGCAGGATTGAGGACACGATCCGTGATATCGCCGACGAGGTGACCGTCGTGATCGTCACCCACAATATGCAGCAGGCGCATCGCGTCTCCCACCGGTGCGCCTTCTTTCTGGCTGAAGAGAACCAGCCCGGTCGCGTCGTCGAGTCCGGGTTAACGCCGGATATCTTTTCGAACCCGGTCGACCCGAGAACAGAGGACTATGTCAATGGCCGATTCGGCTGAGATCCTGGCCGAACGAGTCCGCCGGCTGCGACGCCTGGTTCCCTCAGTCGCTGGGGGCTGGCACACACTCTTGGCAACCATGCTGGCCTTGCTCGTGGTGCAAGCGTGGGCGATCGGAACGGCCTCGGCGTCTCCACAAATGAACTCGACCGGTTCGAGCTTCGCCGGGGTCGCCATCCAACAGTGGGTCGGACAAGCCGCCACCTTGTACGGCCTGAACATCAACTGGCAGGTCTCCAACTCGGTCCAGGGGCTTGATGACTTTGCCCAGAATCAGATGGATTTCGCCGCCTCGGATATCCCGTACAGCTCGGGGCAGGCCAGTGGTAATCCGACGATCCCTTACCAGTACATGCCCGACGTCGCTGGCGCCCTGGCGTTCATGTACAACCTGACCGGCAACGACGGCCAGCAAATACGCAACCTCGTGCTCAACTACAAGACACTCGAGGACATCTTCAGTGGCCGGATCATCAACTGGAACGACAAGGAGATTCAGGCGATCAACTCACCGCAGGTGGCCGCCGACCTGCCGAACCAGAAGATCTTGCCGATCTATCGCTCCGACGCCTCCGGTGAGAACTACCTGTTCTCCGACTACCTCCTGCACCTGGACCCGACCGGTTTCGAGGCGTATCAGCAGGCCATGCAGTTCCCGGTGGGTCAACCGTCGGCCGCGTGGCCGACCCTTCCGAGCCAGGTGACCCCACCAGCCGGATATCCGGGGTGGGCCGATGGCGATCTGCAGGGCGAAAACGGCTCGGACGCCGCGGCCAACTATGTGTCGGCGTCGTCCAGTGACGGTGCCATCACCTACGTCGAGACGGCCTACGCCAAGGAGCACGACATGCCCGTCGCTTCGGTGGTGAACGCCAGCAATAACGCGGTGCAGCCCACCTCAGAGGATGACGCAGTGGCGTTGGAAAAGGCGGTACTGAACACCGACCTCACGCAGAACCTGGCGGGCGTGTACACGAATCCACTGCCGGCGGCGTATCCGATCTCGGCCTACAGCTACTTCGTGACGCCGTGCTCACCGAGCTTGGCCGCCGGTCAGAACGCCACGTGTGCCGGGAACAACTCGACCCCGTCGACCTTCGCCAGCCAGAAGGGACAGGCTTTGGGTCAGTTCATCCAATTCGTCGGCTGTGCCGGTCAGTCGCAAATGGCGCAACTGGGCTATTCGCCGTTGCCGCCCAACCTTGTTCAGGACGACTTCGATGCCATCGGCCGACTTAATGGAGGACAGGAGCCGCCCCCGGTGAGCGCCGCCACGTGCAAGAACCCTTATGTCGACGGTCAGATCCCCCTTCCCGGTGAGCCATCGGTCATCGGTCAGGCCCCCACGCCGGTCGTGGCCAGCGGCGGTCCGACGTCCGGAGGGGGAACGGGACACTCGACCTCAAAGACCGTCGCGTCCGGAAGTCACAACGCCACCTCCGGTGGCCCGGGGGCTGGGGTGGCCAGCAATGTCGCCGCGTCGGCGGGGGGTGGGACTTCTCCGGCGCAGGCGGAAGTNNCGCGCCGGTTTCGACAACGGGAGCGCTCTCACGGCGGCGTCGGACAGTCTGCTTCACTCGCTTCCGGTGGCTGGTGCCATCCTTTTGTGGTGTGGCGTTCTGGCCCTGATCCTCACCGGACCACCACTTGCCACTCGGATCTGGCGACGACGACAGCGGTCGGACGGATGACGGTCGGAGAGAGGAAAGCAACGGCGATGGAGAGAAAAGTGGGCGGTGACACCACGCGACGGGTCCGAGGGCTCGTCGGTCTGGGGGCTCGTCACGGTGGGGGGGCCGGTTCGGGTCATGGGGGCGTCGGGATGCAATGGTGGATCCGGACGGTGGCGCGGATTGGCTTGGCGGCGCTCGTCGTCGTCGCCGTGGTGATCGTCGAAGTACCGGGNNCCCCGAAGGCGCAAATCAATGCGTACCCGTCACTCCTCCCGGTTGCACCACCCCACCCTGCCCTGCTGCCCTGGTCGGTCCGACCACCGACGTCGGCGACGGCGCCTACGTCTACGTCCAGCTGTCTGACTTTCCCGCCGGCGACTGGGTCGCCATCGAATTTTGTCCGGCCAGTCAGTCCACCAATACTGATCCAGTCTGCGCCAACGACCCCAATGGTTTTGCCGGCATCAACTTTGTCACCGCTGTTTCCAAACTCCTTCCCGACGGGTCGGGCTTGTTGTCGTTCCAAGTCACATCGGATCCGCCTGGACAGGGGAGCCAGGGAATTCCCGGGATCGACGTCGACAACCAACAGTCGCAAGCGACGCCGTTCTACTGTGACAACAGCCAAGCCAACGCCTGCGACCTCGAGATCACCGATATCGGCCAGGGCACCGGATCAGACGCCGGAGACCGGCCGACAACCCTCCCGCCTTACACAACCGTGAACACCATGATCGCGCCGCTCACGTTCCGAGCCGCATCGACGGGATGTCCGTCGACCGATCCCATCATCGATACCGAGGGATCGTTCAGCATGGAGCAGTTCCTGCCCTCGGCCGTCGAGGCCACCTGCGCCGATCCTTCCACCGGTGTTGTCGGCCTCAACATTTCCCTCGACTCGCGGTCGGTGGTATCGGACTTCGCCTCGGGCATCGCCCCTTTGGTATTCACCGACGACCCAAATGATCCGTCCGAGCAGGCCGCCCTTACGGGATCCAAGTACGTGCTCATTCCCGTGGCCGCCTCCGCGTCCGTGGTGGCCTTCCTCTCGGCGTCGGAGTTGAACGTGAACTCGACGGAAGTGCCATCTCCGGAATCCACTTATAACCTGACCCCCAACATGGTGGCGGGGATGCTCACCACCGCGTACACAAGTAGTTACGGTAGCGACGTACTCGTTCCACCGCTCACGTGTCAAGAGGTGGGCTGCGGCAAGAATCCCGGTAACGCCAGTAGCTTCAACCTTCTCAATCCCGTTCCGACCGGATCTGACGGCCCCTCGAGCCTCTTGTCGGGGTTTTCCAGTGTCGCCACGGGGTCGAGCGACGAAACCACCAGCTGGTTGTGCTCGATGCCGAATGTGGCCCTATCGGTCAAGGACACAAAGGGAAAGACCCTGCCCGTGGTCGATCCGAACCTGGCCGCCACGACGCTTACCACGCCGGGCGTCAATGTGAACCCCTGGCCCTTCCCGAATTGCTCGTCGTACCCTGTGATCCCGACGTTGGGGAAGAATCAAGGGAACTACCAGCCGGCCCAGACGCCGGCGGGACAGTGCGAGAAGATCCGTACCCAGTGGGGCGGCGGGAGCGAAGGCCCCACGCCAGGGCTGCTCGGGACCAATAGCGCCGCCGGATTTGGGGCGATGGACTGGGGCGATGCCGCCTACTTCGGGCTGAACGCGGCCAACCTTCTCAATGCGTCGGGAAAGTTCGTGGCGCCGTCGGCAACGTCGATCGACGCCGCCCTCACCGACGCCACGGCGTTGCCGAACGGCACGCTCGCCTACAACTATGCCACCACCGATCCCAGTGCCTATCCCACGCCGATGGTCACGTACGCACTCCTGTCGACGGCACCGCAGCCCCACGACCAGGTAGTGGCCGAGACGAACCTCCTCACCAACCTCGTGAGCTTCTCGCACAGCCCGACTGGAGATGTACCCCTACCGGCCGGCTACGTTCCCTTGCCGGACAATC
>PKWD01000155.1 GCA_003131945.1 Acidimicrobiaceae bacterium | reverse complement strand
TTCACCGGCTCGACCGAGGTGGGTCGGCTCATCATCCACGCGGCGGCGGGGAACCTGAAGAAGCTCACCCTGGAGCTCGGCGGCAAGAGCCCCAACATCGTCTTCGACGACGCCGATCCGGAGCTGGCCATCGCCGGTGCCGCCAACGCCATCTTCTTCAACCACGGGCAGTGCTGTGTGGCCGGGTCCCGGCTGTTCGTCCAGGAGGACCGCTTCGACGAGGTCGTGAACGGCGTGGCCGAGATCGCCAAGTCGATCACGCTGGGCGACGGCATGGACCCCGACACCGAGATGGGCCCGCTCGTCTCCGACGAGCAGCTGCGCCGGGTCACCGGTTACCTCGAGTCGGGCAAGAGCGACGGGGTCACGGCGCTGAGCGGCGGGGGCCGGCGTGGCAAGCGCGGCTACTTCGTGGAGCCGACCGTTCTGACCGGGACCCGACCCGACATGAAGGTGGTGCGGGAGGAGATCTTCGGCCCCGTGGTGGTGGCCGCCCCCTTCCAGAGCATCGACGACATCGCCCGGACGGCCAACGACAGCCCCTACGGGCTCGGCGCCGGTATCTGGACCAAGGACATCTCCAANNACCGTGTGGATCAACTGCTACAACATCTTCGACGCCGCCCTGCCCTTCGGCGGCTACAAGCAGTCCGGATGGGGCCGGGAGATGGGCCACCAAGCGCTCGAGGCCTATACCGAGGTCAAGGCGGTCTGCGCCCAACTCTGAGGAAACCGGCACCAAAGGCCCGCCATCGCCGGGGCGGCCCGTGGACCGAACAGCCGGTGAGTAGGGTGCAGGGATGGCCGATCAGGCGCGCTTCGCGGACCTCGCCATGGAGCACATGCCCTCGCTCTACTCCGCCGCGCTGCGCATGACGCGCAATCCGGCCGACGCCGAGGACCTCGTCCAAGAGACCTTCCTGAAGGCGTACCGGGCTTTCGGCCGCTTCGAAGAGGGCACCAACCTGAAGGCCTGGCTGTACAAGATCCTCACGAACACCTTCATCAACAGCTACCGGGCGGCCAAGCGGCGGCCGGAGAAGGCCGACGTGGAGGACGTCGAGGACCTCTACCTGTACCACCGGCTGGGGGATCTCCAGGCGACGGGGACGGGCCGGTCGGCCGAGGACGAGATGTTCGACCACTTCACCGACGACGAGGTGAAGCAGGCCCTCGAGTCCCTTCCCGAGAGCTTCCGGATGGCCGTTCTCCTGGCCGACGTGGAGGGTTTCTCCTACAAGGAGATCGCCGNNGGATCCACCGGGGAAGAAAGGCGTTGCAGAAGGCGTTACTCGACTACGCAGTGGCACGTGGCCTGGTCGGTTCGGCCGACACCGGTCATTAGCGGCACGCCACGAGCCCGAGGGAGGACGCGCGATGGGCACCGGAGAGTCCGACGTCGACTGCAACGAGACGATCGAGCGGCTGTACACCTACCTCGACGGTGAGCTGACCGACGAGCGCCGGATCGAGATTAAGCGCCATCTCGACGACTGCCCCCCCTGTCTCCATGCCTTCGACTTCGAGTCCGAGCTCCGCCAGGTCATCGCCGACCGCTGCAAGGACCGGGTGCCCGAGGCCCTGCGCCAGAGGATCCACGACGCTCTGCAAGCGGAAAGCGAGAGCCACCCGGCCGGGAGCTGACTCTCCCCGGGGGCCGGCGCCCTCCCCGCCGCCTNNCCACCACGCTCGGCGCTCTCGGAGACCGTCGCCGATCCCGGTCCCCCGACGACCTCATTTCGACACGCCCGGCGCTCACAACGTCTCCACAACGCGACGAGAAGTTCCTTTTGTCCAGTGGTCCCCACAGCCGATAGGGGAGAGACGCTGCTACAGAAGGGGAGGTCGGGGGGACATGGTCCAGGATCGAGCGGACGGCGGGGATGCATCGATTGGGGGACAGGCCTTCACCACCCACGGGCGCCCCTCGAAGACCTTCGCCGAGGGACGGATCTGCGGGGAGTCGGGCTGCGGGACCATGCTCTCCATCTACAACGAGAGCGAATTCTGTTATCAGCACGACGCCGGTTCGGCCCCCCGGTTGCGCGGCCGCAAGAGCGCCTGACCCCTTCGGCNNTCGGCCCCGGACACCTCTGACGGCGGGCGGTCCGGCCCCGCATCACCACCGCGGTCGCCGCTCCGTACACTGTCGGTGTGACTAGCCCGGTGTCGTGGGATGTGGCCGAACGTGTGGCCACGTGGGTGGGGGGCAGGCGTTCGGTGACCGGGGCGCAGCTTCTGCCGAGCATCGACGCGTCCACGGCCGGCCGCCTGGACGAGGATTTCGCTGAGGTCACGGCCCAGGCCGAGGCTCTGGTCATCGACGCCACCGGCCTACGGCCCGTCTCGGGCGAGGCCCGGGCCCGGGTGGTGGACCGCTCCGGCTGGGTGAAGAACAACCTGGCCTCGTTCCGCCATCTCCTCGATCCCGTCCTCGAGCAGCTCGAGACCACGGCGCTCAAGGGACCCCTCCCGGGCGCCGCCCGGGCCGCCGCCGGGGCCCAGCTGGGCCTGGTCCTCGGCTGGATGTCCACCCGGGTCCTCGGCCAGTACGACCTTCTCTTCGCCGGGGACACGTCGGGGGACGCCGTGTCCTATGTGGGGCCCAACATCGTGGCCCTGGAACGCCGGCACGGATTTCCACCCCGGCAGTTCCGGTTGTGGATCGCTCTGCACGAGGTGACCCACCGGTGCCAGTTCACGGGTGTGCCCTGGCTGCGCGGCTATTTCCTGTCCCAGGTCGACCAGGTGCTGGCCCAGGTCACGCCCGATCCGCACCGCCTGGCCGAGGCCATCGGGCGCGCCGCCCAGGCCGTGCGCGAGGGGAAGAACCCCCTCGAGGACGCCGGGATGCTCGGTCTCGTGGCCCCCCCCGAGCAGCTCGAGGTCATCGCCCGCATCCAGGCCATGATGAGCGTCCTCGAGGGACACGGTGATGTGACCATGGACCGGGCCGGGG
>PKWD01000333.1:1837-3854 GCA_003131945.1 Acidimicrobiaceae bacterium | reverse complement strand
TCGACATCGTGCACGACAACCAATGCCTCGGGTCGGGGCTCCTCGGGATGCTCGACGACGGATGGTCCCTGCTCACCACGTTGCACCACCCCATCACGGTGGACCGCGAGCTGGCGCTGTCGCACGCCGAGAACGCCTATCGGCGGCTGACGCAGCGGCGGTGGTTCGGATTCCTCGGCATGCAGATCAGGGTGGCGCAGCGGCTGCCCACCGTCGTCACGGTGTCGGAGTCCTCCAAGGCGGACATCGCCGAGCAGATGAAGGTCCCTCTCTCGCGCATGACGGTGGTACCGGTGGGCGTCGACCACACGGTCTTCCGGCCCCGGCCCGACCGGCCGAGGGCGCCGGGTCGCATCATGGTGACGTCGTCGAGCGATGTGCCCATGAAGGGTCTCGTGCCCCTCTTGGAAGCGGTGGCCAAGCTGCGCACCGAACGCCAGGTGGAGCTGGTGGTCATCGGGCGGCCGACCGAGGGCGGCCGGGTGGCGCGGACGATCGAACGGCTGGGACTGGGCGACGTCGTGCGGTGCGAGAGCGGCATCAGCGACGACGAGCTGGCCGGGCTGTACGCCGAGGCCCAGGTGGCGGTGGTGCCTTCGCTGTACGAGGGGTTCTCCCTCCCCGCCATCGAGGCCATGGCCTGTGGTGTGCCCCTGGTGGCCACCACGGGGGGAGCGCTGCCCGAAGTGGTGGGCACCGACGGCGACACGGGAATTCTCGTCCCGCCCGACGACCCCGAGGCCCTGGCCGCGGGCATCAGGCGGATCATGGACGACGAAGCGCTGGCGGCGCGGCTGGGTGAGGGGGGCCGGGCCCGGGTGCTCGGCCGGTTCACATGGGAGGCCACCGCCCGGGGCACGGCCGAGCAGTACCGGCTCGTGCTGGCGGAGCACGGCACCGAGGGGACGACGGTCCCGTGCTGACGGTCGACTACGAGCGTCTCGGGGTGGTGCGGGGCGAGAAGCTGCTCGACCTGGGCTGTGGTTTTGGCCGTCACGCCTTCCAGGCCGTGCGGCTCGGAGCGCGGGTGGTGGCTCTCGACGCCCAGTCGAACGAGGTCTCCCAGGTGCGCGACACGATCGGGGCCATGGTCGACGCCGGCGAGGTGGGTCGAGACGAGGAGGCCGGAGCGGTACAGGGCAATGCCCTCAGCCTGCCGTTCTCCGACGGCAGCTTCGACCGGGTGATCGCCTCCGAGGTGCTCGAGCACATCCCCGACGACACGGCGGCCATGGCCGAGCTGTCACGGGTGCTGCGCCCCGGGGGCAGAATGGCCGTCACGGTGCCGCGCTACGGACCGGAAATGGTCAACTGGGCCCTGTCGCACGAATACCACGACGTGCCGGGGGGCCACGTGCGGATCTACCGCCGCTCGACACTCCTGGAGCGCCTGAAGGGCGCCGGGCTGAAGCCCCTGGCCAGCCATCACGCCCACGCCCTGCACTCGCCGTACTGGTGGGTCCGTTGCCTGGTGGGGCCCAAGCGTGACGACCACCCGGTGGTGAAGGCGTACCACCGGCTGCTCGTCTGGGACATCACGAGCGCCCCATGGATCACCCGGACATCGGAACACCTCCTCAATCCCCTGCTCGGAAAGAGCCTCGTCGTCTATTTGGAGAAGCCGGCATGACCCCGACGCCGCGTTCGATGCCGGCCCCGACCGGTGAGACAACCGGGTCCTCGGTGGGCCACTCCTTGATCGTGGACGCCCCGCTGTCGGTGCCCCTGCCCGAGGTGGAGGGGGTGCTCAGCGCGGCCGAGGTGGAGCAGACGGCGGCCTCGATCGCCGAGGTGCAGCGTGAGGACGGCATGATCCCGTGGTCCGAGGGTGGGCACTGCGATCCCTGGAACCATACGGAAGCGGCCATGGGGCTCACCATCGGGGGATTCCACAAGCAGGCGCTGCTGGCCTACCAATGGTTGGCCGACAGCCAGCTGCCGGACGGGTCGTGGTTCAACTACTACCTGCCGGGTATCGGGGTGAAGGACCCGCGGCTCGACACCAACGTGTGCGCCT
>PKWD01000333.1:0-1797 GCA_003131945.1 Acidimicrobiaceae bacterium | reverse complement strand
ACCCGCTTCTCACGGGATCGTCGTCGATCTACCACGCGCTGCGCTGCGGGGTGGCATGTGCCGAGGCGCTCGGGCGCGAACGTCCGGACTGGGAGCTGGCGGCGGGACGACTGGCCCACGCCATCGCCGTGGTGCCGGAGGCTTTCGAGCCCAANNGGACTGGTACTACCCGGTGCTCTCGGGTGCGCTCGAAGGGGCACCGGCCGAAGCCCGGATGCAGAAGTGGTGGGACGGCTTCGTCATGGACGGTCTCGGTGTGCGGTGCGTGTCGACCAATTCTTGGGTCACGGCGGCGGAGACGGCCGAATGTGTTCTCGCCCTCGACGCCGTGGGACGGCGATCGGACGCGTTGGCTCTTTTCACGTGGGCGCAGGCGCACCGATGCGAGGACGGGTCGTACTGGACGGGCATCGTCTATCCGCAGCGCGAGACCTTCCCCTTTGGCGAGCGGACCACCTACACAGCCGCCGCCATCATCCTGGCCGCCGACGCCTTGTCGAGTGCGTCGCCGGCGGCCGGTCTTTTCCGGGGCGAGTCACTGCCCCACGGGTTGGACCTCACGGCGCCGCGGGCCGGGGGGCCGGGGCCGGAGGGGCGACGCGCCTGAGCAGGCGCAGGGAGCCGCACTCGCCGTCCTCGGTGAACTCCCCTGACTCGATCGCCGCCGTCCACAGCTCGTAAGGGGGACGGCCGCCGTCGGCCGGGTCGGGGAAGACGTCGTGGATGGCGAGCCAGCGACCGAGCGCCACGTGGGGGGCCCAACCGTTGAAGTCGGCCCAGGCCGGTTCGGCACCATGGCCGCCGTCGATGAAGCAGAGGTCGAGCGGTGTGCACCAGCGCGAGGCGATGGTGGGGGAGTCGCCCACCATCCCGACGACGCTCGATCCGATCCCGGCCCCGTCCACGGTGGCGCGCCAGAAGGGCAGGGTGTCGATGCGACCGGTGGTGGGATCGACCAGATCGTGGTCGTGGTGGTCCCAGCCGGGCTGGTTCTCCTCGGACCCGTGGTGGTGGTCCACGCTGAACAGCACGGCCTTGGTGGCCTCGGCCGCCGCTCCCAGATAGACGGTGGACTTGCCGCACCAGGCGCCGATCTCCATCAGGGTGGCCGCCGCCGGCGAGGCGTCGGCCGCCCGCAGGGCGGCGTCGTAGAGGGCCAGTCCCTCGTCGTCGGGCATGAAGCCCTTGGCGGCACGGGCGAAGATCAAGAGCTCCTGGCGTCGTGTGTCGGGTTGTCGTGTGTCGGACATCGGTAGATTGCTCCTCATCCTCGGGCCGTCTGCACGGCGGCATAGACGGCGAATCCGGCCAGGAGAGCACCGGCGATCTTGCGGATGACGCCGAGGGGCATCACCCGGAGCAGGGCACGGCCCCCGATGACGCCGATGCCCACGACGGTGACGAGCGCCACGGCGGCGCCGGTGAAGACGGACCAGGGCTGGTGGTAGTGGGCGGCCAGGTTGGCCGTGAGGATCTGGGTGAGGTCTCCGAGCTCGGCCACGATGATCACGGCGAAGGCGGTCAGTGCGATCGTGCGGTTGCTCGGTTCGTGGCTCGCCTCCTCCTCGCCTTCGTGTTCGGCCGAGGCTTCTCGAGTGAGAAGAAGATAGAGAGATCCGGCGGCGAAGAGGGCGGCGACCACTCCCTCGACGACCCGATGGGGAAGGAGCTCGAGGAGGCGACCGGCCCCGACGGCCAGCGCGCTGTTGACGAGCATGGCGGCGGCGGCCCCGATCCAGACGGGAAGGGGCTTGTGTTTGGAAGCCAGGACGATGGTGGCGATCATGGTCTTGTCGG